>NZ_JBFRMS010000028.1:0-65326 GCF_041470505.1 Vibrio sp. 10N.261.55.C5 | reverse complement strand
CGGCGCACCAACAAAAAAGCCATAGCATGTTCGCTATGGCTTTCTTATTTCAATTTGATTACTTGGTTTGAGTATCAATCATCACTTGCCAGTATTCACATTTAGCCAAGAACTCTTTTAAATAAAGCTCTGGGTTAGCAAGTTTCTCACCGCCTTTAACATCAGCCCCAGTCACACGCCAAAAGCCACGAGTGACCAAGTTTCGATGATAAATAAAATCGTTGAGTTCATTAGCCTTCAAAGGAAGTTGTTCACCAAACGTATTTTCGTAGCGGCTCAGAGTCGAGGCTTGTTCACTTGGCTTCTCCCTTAAAAAGGTATCCAAATCCAAACCTAATGACTGTTGCTGCTCTTTTGATAGGGCTTTAGCTAATTTAGAGATCACACTGAACAGAGCCAACTCAACTTTTTGAGACGCTAATAACGATGCACCTAAAAGCGCATGTTCGTTGGAAATATGTTGTTCTGTTGATGAAACGGTTGCTGTTGTCACTGTGTTAACCTCAAATAATCATAACGGGTGTTACTGAACTGGATAGAGTCTTTTCACTAAGCTGAATCTTATTCTTGTCATTAAGAAGAATCTTGCAGCTAAGCAGAGCCTTTCAACTAAGCAGAATCTTTTAGCAGAACGCGGTCAGCATCAATAATGGTGAAGCCCGATGCATCTTCATTCTTTTCGACTTGCACTAAACCTTTAAAACCAATCTGCGACAGCTTCTTCGCAAGTTGATCTGGTGCTGTTTCAAAAACAACATTCATAAAAGGTAAAGACTCAGTATCAACAAAACCATGCTCGTTAAACAGTTCCATTGCTTGAGATAAATGGTCTGAGTCGGTTAATTCGATAATTTCTACAACTTCTTCCAACAACATTTTCGATTCCATATTCGCCAGAAAGTGACTGACACAAGCCGGTTCTTTTTGCTTGCATACATCCCGATGCCCTAAGACACCCCTTTAGTAGTAGGGAGATCATAACATATTAATAATCGTAAAATATGTTTTATTTTCCCTAAGCTACTGGGAATACTAGAAAAGAATAGAAATTGGTGAAACATAAGCAACACCAATTCATAGTATCGATAACGGTAAACCTGATTTGAGGTGATCAGGCAACCGTTACTTGAGAATCGCCCGTTTCTACAATCGATTCTTGTAACAAGCCAGCATAAATACCATTGTGTGCCACCAGCTGTTGATGATTACCTTGCTCAACAATTTCACCCTTTTCCAACACCAAAATCGTATCTGAGTGACGAACGGTACTCAAACGGTGTGCAATCGCAATCACGGTTTTTTCCTTGAAAAGGCGCTGCATTGCTTTTTGAATCAGGTCTTCAGTGATTGAATCTACCGAACTGGTCGCCTCATCAAGCATCATCAATTGACCACCCTGT
Source organism: Vibrio sp. 10N.261.55.C5 (assembly GCF_041470505.1). Classification (NCBI taxonomy): domain Bacteria; kingdom Pseudomonadati; phylum Pseudomonadota; class Gammaproteobacteria; order Vibrionales; family Vibrionaceae; genus Vibrio; species Vibrio sp. 10N.261.55.C5. Next base: position 63,926 of record NZ_JBFRMS010000028.1, on the reverse strand, counting down.
GCAACCGCTCGAGCGAACGAGATAAGCTGCGTTTGCCCTACAGACAAGTTAGAGCCGTTCTTTTCCAAGTGGAAGTCATAACCTTGTGGCAATTGTTCAATAAACTTATCGGCATAAACATAGCGCGCCGCCTGTTCAACCTCAGTTCTAGATAGATGCGTTTTGCCCAGCGCGATATTGAATTGAATGGTCTCTTCAAATAAGTGCACGTCTTGCATCATCATTGAGAACAAATGAGCAGAGTCTTCACTTGAGATCTGTGACAGCTCTATTCCATTCAACAAAATGCTGCCTTCATAATCTTGGTAGGTTTTAGAGATCAGACGCAGAATCGTCGACTTGCCCGAACCCGTCGAACCCACAAGTGCGATTTGATGCCCTTTCTCCAATACAAACGAGACATTCTTTAGAACGTAGGGAGAGTCGTCTTTGTAGCGGAAGCTTACGTTCTTAAACTCTAGGCTCACAAACTGTTCAAGCTGTTTCTCAACCTTGTTAGATGGCAGCAGGTTACGCCCTTCCTCTTCAGTCGGCTCAACAAACAGTTCTTCAATATGGTCAAACGCTGCAAATGAACTCTGAATCGAAGCGATCTGCGAAGTAAAGTCTCGGATCGGAACAAACACTTTCTCTAAAGTATTGATGAACGCAATCAGCACACCCAAGGTGAGCGCTCCTTCTATCACTTGCTCAGAGCCATACCAGATCATAATCGCGATAGTGATGGAGGTGATGCCAGAGATAAACGAGAACAAAATCGCATCGTATTTATTGATCTTCTTCTGCGCTCTTAAAAACTCATCGGTATAACCTTGGTAGCGTTGCTCGACTTGCTCTTCCGCTCGGTACATCTGAACGGTTTTCATGCCAAATAAGACTTCTTGTAAAAAGCCAATACCGCGAGCGAGAGAAGAACGAGTCACCTTATAGAGAGCACGAAGTCGGTTTCTCACATACACCGTCAAATACATCACTGGCGGCATAATGATCAATACAATCATCGTTAACTGCCAATCAATGAAGAACATCATCACCAACAGAGCAATGGTATTGATGCTGTCTTTAACTAGCCCTACAACCGACTGAACAAACGTCTCGCCGATGGTTTCCAAGTCACTGGTTAATCGTGAAAGCGTTACCCCAATCGGTGTGTTATCAAAATAGCTGCGTGGCAGTTTGAGCACGCGAGAAAACAATACTGAGCGCATGTCAGTTATCGTGTATTGACCAGTTTTACGCAGATTGTACGAATAGGTGGTATCCACCACATAACTCGCCACCAGCACGGCAACGAGATAGAAGACGTATTCGAGCAGACCATCCATATCCCCGTGACTCAGGTGAACATCGATCACTTGAATGATCAGCCAAGGGAACAACAAGCTCGTGATGACAGAAAGAGGAAGCATAGCGATGCCCAGAATCGCAGAGCCTTTGTATTTCTTAGCAAACTTAAAAAAGTGCTTGAGGTACTTGAGATCAACACGTTTTAACATGCTGCTGCCTCCGTTTCATTCTGCTGTAGTTGCCATGTATCGTAATAGTAATCACAGGTTTTCAATAACGTGGCGTGGTCGCCCTTCGCGATCACTTTACCTTCGTTCAACACGATGACTTCATCCATATATTCAAGGGCATTAACGCGGTGTGAAACCACAAGAACCGATTGATTTTCCAAACGTTTAAACAAACCTTCCAAGATCTTACGTTCTGTTTCATAGTCGACAGCCGATAGAACGTTATCCATGATGATCAGGTCGGTGGGTTGCAATAAAGCACGCGCAATACTTAAGCGCTGCTTCTGACCACCTGACAACATGATCCCTTTCTCACCGACTAAGGTTTGATCGCCGTGTTCAAAACGTGTCACATCACTAGCCAACTGGCTGAGCTCTAGCACTTCATCAACCTGACTCTTTGCCAAATCGGTATCTAGGCTACCAAAGCGGATATTGTCTTCGACGGTTGCTGAAAACAGGTAAGGGTCTTGAGTCACGGTTTTCACGTAACGGCGTAAGTCACTGCGTGAGAAGCTAGTGACATCTCTTTCACCAAGGAAAACAGAACCTTGTGGTACATCCAAGTGGTGGTTTAAGCAGTTCACTAATGTCGTTTTACCCGCTCCGATCCCGCCTAACACACCCACTTTCTTACCTGTTGGAATATCAAAGCTGATGTCATCGAGAATCACGCGTTCTTCACCTGAATAGCTGAAGCTGAGGTTGCGAACAGAAAACGTTTTTCCCTTCAGTGATTCAACATCTAGTTCAGTCAGCTTATCTTCATCAAGCTCCGGGACTTTGGCATTAAGAATGGTTTGTGCACTTTGAATACCTACCATGCCACGCTGATAAATGGTCGCGATTCTGCCAAGTTGCATCAATGGCATAGCGAGCAAAACCGAGTAAGTCAGAAAGGCGGTAATCTCACCAAGTGTGAGTTCCTGTCTCATTAACATGTAGCCACCAAGCCCAAGAATGATGATTTTCATCAGGTCATTGGCGTAGTCGAGTACCGGCATAAAGAAGACTTGAATGCGTGTAATTTTAAGGCGGCATTCAAGCAATAACTGGTTCAGCTTTTCAGTTTCGGCTTTCACCCAAGGTGACATCTGCTGGCTCTTAATCAAGTCAATCCCAGACAGGTAACTCATTAGTTGAGCAGACAGGTTTTGTAGACGCTTCATGTGCTCTAAATGCAGCGTTTTCATACGCTTGAAGCCCACACGGAAAATCACAAAAGCGATTGAGATAGGAATGATCGAATACAGTGTGAGTTCTGGCGATATGCGCCACATGTAAAGAGGCGTCAACGACAACGCAAGCAAGGCATTGAAGAACTGCAAGAAGCCGACACCAAACAGCAGTCGAATGCCACTAAGGTCATTGTTGATAATCGAGATCAGTCGACCCGAAGCAAAGCGTTCGTGAAAGCTGCTCGGTAAGCGATTCAACTTTTGTAGAAGTGTACTTTTAAGTGCGGCCTCTGTAATTCGCCCCGGATTAAGCGCATAGATACGAGACAGAATTCTCACCACCACCATGGCAACCGACATCCCGACCACAATCCAAACATAGGTTTGAAGCTGTTGGTGGCCAGTTGAAGAGGCATCATCAATCAAATCTATCGCCAATTGGATATAACGAGGGATCTCTACTTGTAACCAGTTGACGAGAAAGATGAACACAATCGCCAATAAGTACGAGGTGCGATTCATGCGCAGATAATGGGCAATAAACTGTCTTTTATTCATAGTATTCTTTGTTTAGGGCAGGCTCACAGCGAGATTTAACGATATAACCGGGCAGTTAAGCTAGATAGGTTCATCGCTGAGGTAAAGATACATCAAAAACACTTAGTTGACAATATCAACCATATTCAATAATTAGTTTCCGCTATTAAATTTTAGCATTGCTAGAAACAATTTTGCCGCCAAAAGTGGCGGCAAATAAATAGCTTAGCAGGCTAGTATTGATAACGGCTAAAGCATCTCTTTGGCAATCAAATGCAGCAAAAAGGTTTCACGTTCAATACTCATGCCCTTCTTAGGGCTCTCTGCCATGGTCTTTTCGTTATGAGCGATCGCTTCATGGATATTCATCCACACCGGTTTCATCCCGTTTTTCACTTCATAATCTTCGTAAGCCGTTTCACCAAGCTCACGATCGATCTTGCATGAGTAGCAGTAAGAAATCATGTGCATCATGTCTGCATCGTCTTTGTACCAAGGACGAAACTCTTCAAAAATGCCGAACGGCTTGATGCTATGGATATTCTTCGCGCCAGTCTCTTCTTCGAGTTCACGAACCATACCTGCGATCACATCTTCCCCTTCATCCAAACCACCACCAGGAATGGTGTAGTCGTGATAACGCTCTGTATACAGCATCAGAATGTCTTCACCATCTAACACAATGGCACGGGCAGCGTTGCGCTTATAGACCGTTTTATTGTCTAGATGGTCGATATCAGGATGGATGGTTGTTTTTAGGTGTCTCATGATTCTGACTGCTCTACTGAATTTGGCGGCATCATATCATAATCATCAATAGATTCGAGGTTCACAACCGCTAACCAGAACGGATCGGACGGGGATATTCCTACGGTAACTTGAATCCACTTAGCTTGATCTAACACTCAAAAAGTCGTTAAACATGAAGAAATATCAACCTATTTCAATATCTTGACCAAATTAGGACAACCTTTTCTGAAATCTAAAATATACTAATTTCATAGAGCTTCTCATTTGGTTCTGTAGAACTTAACGCATTCGATTATAGAGTTATCACGTAGGAGATAGACATGAAGAAAATTGGTTTGATGGCTGTATGTGCCGTTGTATTAGGCGGTTGTGCAAACGACTATGCAGAATATAGCGAGGGCCAACGTGTTTCAGTCGCTAACCCAGCAGCGGTTTATTGTGTTCAACAAGACGGTGAATTAGACACGGTTACTGAAAACAATCAGCGTACAACTTACTGTGTATTCGATGACGGCGAGCGCATTGAACAGTGGGAGTACTACCGCAATAACCATGAGCAAGATTCAGAAAACCAAAGTTAATCACTGTAAAAAACACATGAGCCTTCTGGCACAATGTTATGGGCGATGATTACGTTCGAGCGGTTAAAAACATCGCTGAAGAAGGCACTGAACTTCTAGCTTTTGGCATCACGAGAAAGAAATAATCACCTATCGCCACCAGCGATGTGTGTGATCCGATTCCGGATCTAAATAACGATTCAATAAAGTCAGGTTAGTATCTAGTAGAGCTAGGTATTCCCTGACTTTTTTTACATCGGTACCCACTGAAGTCTGCTGGATACAGCGCTCCAATGCTGGGAGTAAACTCTCCACAATGTCAAAGTCAGATGAACGTCCAACGAGCTCTTTGGCAGTGATCAATGCTTCCAAAGACAGTCTTTCTGGCTCTCGTCTAACCAACTCTAAATCTCGCTTAAATGCGCCCGCACAAACACCTTCAAGATAAACTCGGTAGGTCGTCAGTACGTCCATCAACAGAAACAATTGCCCCTGAGCACTTTGATGTGGGTATGGCACCGCAACATGAGCCTCCAACCTGCGATCTATTTGCTGCTCTACCCCAAGTGCGGAACACTCCTCGATGAGAACTTTAAGCAAACCTTGCTCGCCCATGAGCGATTGAATCTCGAATATACGTTGTAAATGGTAGTCATTCGAAACGAATGTCACTTGCACACTTTGCCCGCGAGTAAACAGCCCGCTTGCAATCATCTCTGAGGCCAAGTTCTGTATGTTCTCGACAGTGTTGGTCGAGTGCTGCTCGAGCAAAATCGCCCCTAAAGAAAACGGATGTTCACGCTGCTTTTCAAGCTTTCTAAAGTACTGGTGCATCGCGTCGGCTTCAGACAGTGTTTGCCCTTTTGTTAGCCCACCACAAAATGCTACCGCAGTTTGCTGATTCGACTCTTCTACCAAAGGCTCAGCCAGATACTCAACCAAAGCATCAACTCGACTGATTCCTTCATCAGTCAATTTATTCTCATTAAGTCGCTTACCCAGCACAATAAGGAGGTGATTAATGCTCATTTTATGTTCAAGTCTCGTTTTGGGGATTAGATGGAGTGAATTATGTATACAATACTTGTTAACAAAAGTATTTTGAAATTCTTATATGTTGCTCGCAATAATGCTCACTATTGATAGCGACATCTTAGGTAATACAAGAATAAACGTGTCGCTTTACAGCAAACATAGCACGCTCTTGTATTTCATCGCTCTATGCTTGTTAGCACTAGTCGATAAAAGAGCCCTTTCAATCAATGAATACGCTCTATCGCATAACTGTTTCACCCACAGAACAGGTTCACTCAAAGAAGTGCAACTAACCAAATACAAATTTTACACAGAGTTCGTCCATCGAACCGTCTTCACAGGAAGTTACTATGCTGTCTATTTTTGATATCTACAAAATTGGGGTTGGACCATCCAGCTCCCACACAAATGGACCAATGATCGCTGGGTTTAACTTTACCCAAAAAATTGATGCTCAGCTTAAGCAAGTGAAGCGTATTCAAATCGACTTATACGGCTCGTTATCATTGACGGGTATTGGTCACCACACAGACAGAGCGACCTTGTTAGGTTTGCTAGGTAACCGCCCCGACACCATTAAAATCACCAGTGCTAACCAAGCAATGCGTAAGGCGATTGAAGGTAAATCTCTATTGGTTAGCGGTAACCATGAAATTTATTTCGATGTAGAAAGCGATCTGCTCTTCCACAAGACCAACCTTCCGCTGCATGAAAATGGTATGACTATCTCTGCCTTTAACGAAAGCGGCAGCCTTCTGGATATGGAAACCTACTACTCGATTGGTGGTGGCTTTATCGCAACCGCTGATGAGCTACAAAACGGCAAACAGGAAGCAGAAACTCAAGTTGAGTTCCCTTTCTCTTCTGCTGATCAGTTGCTTGAACTATCCGAACAACAAGGACTGAGCCTTGGTTGCTTAATTCTACGTAACGAAGTTTCATTCCAAGGTATGGATGTGATTGACCAGAAAGCCGACCAAATTTGGAAGGTGATGTCTCTGTGTATGCAGCGTGGCTTTGACACGGAAGGCATCCTTGATGGCGGCCTAGAAGTCACTCGTCGAGCACCTGCTCTGCTTAAAAAGCTTGAAGCGAATGCCTCGATTGAAAACGATCCAATGGAGATCATGGATTGGATTAACCTATTTGCCTTTGCCGTGAGTGAAGAGAATGCAGCGGGCGGTCAGGTCGTGACATCACCTACCAACGGTGCAGCTGGGGTTATTCCTTCGGTATTGATGTACTACCATCGTTTCATCAAGGAGCTAGACACCAAGCAGCTTAAAGACTTCTTGGCAGTCTCTGGCGCAATCGGCATCTTATACAAAACCAACGCTTCGATTTCTGGCGCAGAGGTAGGTTGTCAGGGTGAAGTCGGCGTTTCTTCATCAATGGCCGCAGCAGGCCTAACTGCCCTACGTGGTGGTAGCAACGAACAGATTTGTATTGCCGCTGAGATCGCGATGGAACACTCACTGGGCATGACATGCGATCCGATCGGTGGCCTTGTTCAGGTGCCATGTATCGAACGTAACGCAATGGGTGCAATGAAAGCGATCAATGCATCGCGCATGGCATTGAAACGTACCAGCAAGTGTCTTATCTCGTTAGACAAGGTTATCGAGACCATGTACCAAACAGGTAAAGACATGAACAAGAAGTACCGTGAAACTTCTCTAGGCGGCCTAGCCGTGATCCACATGGCACCACCTTGTGAATAAAAGACAGGAACACGAGTGGAGAAAGCCTCTATAGAGACAGCATTCTTGTAAACTTAGTTTTCAATATCTCAACAAAGCCAGCCACCAAGCTGGCTTTTTTATTGGCTAAAGCCCAACAGCTAATTGAAAGTGATACTCACTCAAAATAACTTACAGAATGACTACCTCTAACTTTCCCTTTATTAGTTCATTACTTAGCCACAAATGATGATGGCTAAATTTCATACCGCCATGCATCCACTTGCAAAATCTAACGTTGCAAATCTCATTCATGAGAAATATGAATGCACTCATAAGAAAAGATATATCGAGTAAAGTTCTGCTTGGGACAGATGTTTAAGTTTATGTATTACTACTAATGATATTATAATCGGGCAATTACACTACATATTAATACAAACGTGAGAATAAAATAATGTGGAATAGATTAAACAAATCAATGATGTTCTGCCAAATGATGTTCGGACTTTCGTTCTATGGCGTCATGGTGATCTTGACTCGTTTCTTCCTTGAAGATCTGAACTACAATGAAGCCGACACCATGATGGTTGTTGGTGCTTTCTCTGCAATCGGACCGCTATTTGCTATCGCAGGTGGCTTTATCGCCGACAAGTTTTTAGGCGCCTACCGATCTTTAACCATTGCCTTCCTAGGGTTCGCAAGTGGTTACGTTCTACTGGTACTTGGTGCAGCAGCAACCAATGTTCCGATGGCATTATGTGGTATTGCGTTAGCAAGTTATGCACGTGGTTTGATGTCCCCTTCTTACCCAAGTCTTTACAAACGCACGTTCAAAACTCAAGAAGATTTTGAGAACTGCTACCCAATCAACTACTCAGTAAACAATATTGGTGCTCTGTTAGGCCAATACCTGTTCCCAATGCTAGTACTTGTTGTTGGTTTCCACGGTGGTTTCCTTCTTTCAGCGGTGCTAGCCGGTGCTGCGCTTCTGATGATGATCTTTGTTCGCAAAGGCCTTGTTGAAGCAAGTGCTGAAATCGACCAAAAACCAGTAAGCACTAAAAACTGGGCAGCGTTCCTTGGTCTTTCTGCAGCAATGATCGGCTTGGTATTCTTCATGTTCTCTAACATGGATATTGGCCAAAACATCGTGTACGCAATCGGTGGTGCCGCGATCATCTACTTTGTCTCTTTGATGATGAAATCGAAGAAATCAGACATGCTAAAAATGGGGACTATCTTAATCATCACATTCCTGACGACATGTTTCTTCGTGTACTACGGTCAGATGATGACTTCGATGACAATGGTAGCGATCAACACAATGCGTGGCGATCTATTTGGTTTCATCCCTGTCGCACCTGAAGCTTCAATGGCAATGAACCCACTATGGTGTATGGTTGCTGGCCCTATCATCGCGGGTATCTTCTCTAACCTAGAAAAGAAAAACATTAACTTCTCAACTGCAACCAAAGTCGGTTTCTCTTTCATCCTTACGGCTATCGCTTTCGGTATCCTTACGATGGCAGTAACGACAGTTGGTGACGATATTCTGATCCGCCCAGAAGTCTTCCTAGCGATTCACTTCTTCCTAGCATTCGGTGAAGTGATTGTAGGTTCAATGGTTGTAGCCTTCATCCTGTCTGTTGCACCTAAGCACATTGAAAACTTCTCAGTAAGCTTGTTCTCTGTTGCTATCGCACTATCAGGCATTGTTGGCGCGGTATTCTCAACGTCTATTGCACTAGAGAAAGGTCAAGAGATCACACAAGAGATCGTGCAAACGGTTTACGGTGATTACTTCCAAATGCTGACTGTTCTTGCCGTCGTGATGGTAGGTATCGCAATGGCAGCATCGTTCATTATTCGTAAGATGCTAGAAGCTGCGAAAGCCGCTGAAGAAACGATTGAACTAGAGCAAGCAAACAGCTAATTCTGTTCGCTGAGTCAAACCAATCCTAAGAGCCCTTTAGTTTTCTAAAGGGCTCTTTTTTGTAGGATCCGTTTCTCAATAGGATCTGTCGTATAAGTTAGGTAGTACATGTGTAAATAAAAGTAAATGATAACTATTAGTATTGAGTGTTTTTTAGTTCAGGATTATGATGTGGAAATCCAAATCTAAGAGAGCCTTATATGAGCAAGCCTAGCCCTATCACATTAACCGTTACTCAAACCTCAACAATTACTCCAAACATGCAGCGCATAACGCTTAGCGGTGAGGGATTAAGTAAATACCCAACAGAATGTGCCGGCGGCTACATCAAGCTTTTATTCTCGCCACTTGGCACGACTGATTTAAGCCAGCTAAACGAAGGTGATCGCCCAACCATGCGTACCTACACCATTCGTCAGTACAATCCTGTAGAGCAGTGGATTGAAGTCGATTTCGTTCGTCACATCACTAAAGATTTGCAGTGTGGCTTTGCTGCAAGGTGGGCAATGAACGCGAAAGTGGGTGACACTATTTCAGTGGCTGGTCCTGGTTTAATTCAGGGGCTTAACCTAGAGTCAGACTGGTTCTTCTTAGTTGCAGACATGACGTCCCTACCTGCGCTTTCTGCAAAAGTAAAAACGCTCCCAGAAACAGCAACTGGTCACACTATCATTCAGATCAACTCAGCAGCAGATAAGCAGGTACTTGAGACTCCTCAAGGTATCAAAGTAACCTGGTTGATTGAAGATGAAACCTCAGAGTCACTTTCACAAACCGTGCGCAACACAGAATGGTTAGAAGGTCAGGTTTCAATATGGACAGCGTGTGAATTTGAAAGCATGCGTGAGCTAAGACAATACTTCCGCAACGAAAAAGAAGTCGCGAAAGAGAACATCTACATCAGCAGCTACTGGAAACGTGGTGTCACTGAAGATGGCCACAAAGTGTTGAAACAGCAAGATGCTCAAGATTTAGCGGGGTAAGTCTTTTACTACCTACAGCTTCTTACTAGATAAAGAGAAAACGCCCTTAACGAAGTTTGTTTCGCTAAGGGCGTTTTTTCATTTAACTTAATAGAGATACCTATTCACAAATCCCCAATCACTCAGGCGATCTTTTAAGTCAATGAGATAACTAAGCCAGCAATAATTAGAGATACGCCTACACCGCGAGTCGCGTGCCACTTTTCCTTTAAAAAGTAGATCCCCATCACTACGCCGAAAATGATACTCACTTGCCTAAGAGCAACAACCAAGCTGACATTTTCAGTCATGGTCATCGCAAACAGCACTAAGCCATAGGTCGAAGCCATCATGATACCGGCCACTGTGGCTTTCTTACGTAGTATCCACGCATTAGTAAACTCGATTCTTTGGTTGGTTACGAATAACCAAACACTCAACGGAATCACAATTGCCCAGAACTGGATACCTAGGTAGAAAATCGCGGTGTGCTTGTTAGTTATAACTGGTGTGCTCAAAGGATCGAGTAACAGAAGCGCTTCTTTATCAATGATGGAATAGCCCGTGGTACCAATGGCCGCGATTAACGCCCACAGTACGCCAAGGTTGAGATACGCTTTTAACCTAAGATCTGAAAACTTCTTAAGTGGTACAAACAAACAACCCAAGGTAATCAAGGTGAAGCCAAACCATTGATTAGGTGACAGCTCATAGCCTATCAACACCGTGCCTAAACCCACCATCAACACGGGCAGCGCTCGTGCCATCGGGTAAATCACACCGATATCAGCTTGTTTATAGGCCGCGCCTAACCCAATCAAATAGATGATTTGACAGATCCCACTCAAGAAAACCAGTTGCCAAAATGGAAGTAAGATATTTGACAGTCCAACGCTGTGAACATACCAGATCAAGTAAGGCGTCAATATCGCTGCGGCGGCAAAGCCAGAGGCTAAGAAGAATGACGAGCCCGAGCCTTGATTAGATTTACCTAGAACGTTCCAACCCGCGTGAAGCAAAGCCGAAATGATCACGATTACAATCGCAGAGAATTCCATTTCATTCCTAAATTATTGATGAATTAGCACAACGGCTGACAACAGGTGATAAAAAAGGCCTCCGAATAAGAGACCTTTGAGCGTTTCAATTGGGCAATCCTGCATAATTGCAGATATGCCAACGTTATAACGTATGACTAGCGCTCTAGCTGTGCGATCGACTCAATACTGATCGCGTCATGACGCCAATACTCAATATCACAGTCAATCAGATCGCCGTTTTGATTGTAGTTAACACGCTCAACAACCATTGCAGGTGAGCCAGAAGTCGCACGCAGGGCTTGCGCTGTCTCGCCAAGTAAAGACGTTGTGCTCACTCGGTAACGGATCTTCTGATACACCACACCAAAGTGTTCGCGGTAGATGTCCGTCAACGATTTAGACAAGTCATAATCAAGCAAGTTAGGGAACAACTCTGGTCGAATGTAGTTGGTCACATACACAACCGGCCTATCTTCAAGATAACGAACTCTGTCTACTCGATAAACGTCCGAGAAAGGTTGTAACTCAAGAAGCCGAGTCGCCTCCTTGGTTGCTAACATTCCTTTCGCCGCCACCAACTCAGTTTTCGGCTGTCGATTCTGCGATAGAGCCATATTGGTGAAGTTCAGCGTTTGTGTTGGATCGTAACGAAGCGGCTCGGGAGAGATAAACCAACCACGTCGGTCTTCTCGATAAATGCGCCCTTCCGCTTCAAGTGAAGACAAGGCTTCGCGTAAGGTAACTCGAGTCGTATCAAACGATTCAGCCAGCTTACGTTCCGCAGGCAGCTTCTGTCGTGGTGTTAACATCCCCGACTCTATCTGCTCTACGATGACATCTTTGATTTTTACGTACTGCACTTCATTTCCTTTCATTCTTGTTCTTGTCGTCAGCCACTCCTTGGCCAACTGCAATATAAGTGGTTCGCTAGCGTTTACGCCAAGCTTGGGTGCGCTTATCGAATAACTTGTTGATTAGCATATGAATCAACTTCGCACTCGCTGCAGATATCATGATCATCACCGCCATCGCTGCTGCTGCACCGGTTTGACCTGCATCGTCCATATTCAGTACTGATACTGACGCTGGAATCGTATTGGTAGAATACAAGAATACTACCGCAGATGTCGTGGTAAGTGCATTAATAAACAGGTATGTCGCAATATCTAAAATCGCCGGCAGACAAACAGGTAACGTCACCTTAAAGAACAGCTTGTATTGCGGTAAGTTTACCGAAGCCGCTGTTGCTTCAATTTCGGAAGGCAGTTGTTTCAATGCCGTTAACGCCGTCATGTGCCCTACCGTGTAGTAGTGAACCACGGTATTAATCACCAAGAACGCCATCGTGCCATACAAGAAGTTAAGTGGGTTACTCAAATCATTGAAGTAGAAGATATAACCCAAACCCAGCACCATACCCGGAACGGCCATCGGAACAACGCTGAGCATTTGCATCGCTTGACGAACAGGACCGAAGGCGCGACCTTTCTCAATGCAATAGGCGCCTAAGAAAATCAATACGGTACCGATAATCGCAGTCCAAGCGCCGAGGGTTAAAGAGTTGAAAAATGGCGTCCAACCATAAGTACTCATCTCTGCGAAGTTATAATTATTTAGCGTTAACGTTTTATTCCAAGGCCAGAAAGTGACCATAGATCCGTATATCGCCATGCCTAGCACAATAACAACAGCCACTGAAATTACGGTGCAATAGAGTAAACACACGCCATCACGTAGAGTGTTTGGCTCTGGTTGGTAAGCGACGGAGCGAGTATCAAACAAGCTCTTTTGTTTCTTTTGAACCCAGCGGTCAACGGTAAACGCAAGCAACGCAGGCAATAGCAATAGGATGCTAGTCACCGCGCCCATAGAGAAATTCTGTTGCCCTACTACCTGCTTAAAGATATCGGTAGACAGAACGTTGTAGCTACCACCAATCACCTTTGGCACACCAAAATCACAAACCACCAGCGTAAACACAACGATCAAGGTACTTATCAAACCGTATTTTGCCGCAGGTAACGTCACCATGAAGAAGGTTTTTAGCGATGAAGTATTGAGTGCACGTGCCGCCTCATAAAGACGAGCGTCAGAGGTTCTCAATGAAGTAGTTAAAATCATTAAGGCATGTGGAAACGTCCAAAATATCAAGCCCAGTGAGATACCAATCAAACCATAAACCGAGTTGCCCCCCAAGACTTCTTTAGCGATACCTTGGTTACCAAATAAGAAGATAAGACTGATTGCAGGAAGCAGTGACGGAGCAAGAATAGGCGCAGAACCCAGTACTTGAAAAAGCCCCTTAAAAGGCATGCATGAACGAGTTAGCGCATAGGCATAACCAAACGCCAAGACACCCACGACTACGGTCACTAGCAATCCAAGCGTGAAGGTATTGCCTACCGACTGCCACAGGCTTTGAGACGCAAAATACGTAGCGAAATTCTGTAAACCTACAAATTCACCGTCTGCGTTCTGAACACTCTTTTTCAACATTGCCCACAGTGGCATCAGGATAAACAACGTCATGAACACAGACAAAAAAGCCAACAGCCCAAATAGGATTACGTTGTCTTTACTTAATCGAGCCAGAAAAGGTTGTACTCGTCGTTGAATTAGCAGCTTAGATTGCATCATTTGAGTCGATTCCATGATTATTTACGCCGCCTCGTCTTTCATCACTTGCAGGCTTTTCGATGGGTAAGCTCTAAGGCCATCTTGATCAAACGCCACGTAACGAATATCACTGCGACGCAGCTTCAATCGGTTGAACTCTTTGACTGATACATCAACGATGATCTCTTTCGCCGTTGAGTCATGTTGCAATTGACACTCAACACGATAAAACGCCCCTAAGAATTCGCTTGATACGATTCTCACGGGTAATGACTCACTAAAACGATCCACAAACTGGATTTGCTCTGGACGAACGGCAATATCGAAAACATCACCAAGTTTTGGCGTGAGGTTATCTAAACCCGGCAACGGTAACATCGACTCAGCAATACGTATCTTGCCTTGCGCTGCGACAGAAGCTTGAATGAAGTTCATGCTGCCAACAAACTCAGCCACAAAACGACTGACGGGTTTTTGGTAGATCTCTTGTGGGGCACCGACCTGCTCGATAACACCATGATTCATCACGACAATACGGTCTGCCATCGTTAACGCTTCATCTTGGTCGTGCGTCACCATAATAGTGGTGATACCCAGCTTGCGTTGCAGTTGGCAGATCTCATCACGTAGGTGTGTTCTTACCTTCGCGTCCAACGCAGAAAGTGGTTCGTCGAGTAGCAACAAGCCTGGAGATAACGCCAATGCGCGAGCCAGAGCAACACGCTGCTGCTGTCCACCAGATAGCTGATTTGGATATTTCTGACCAGACGTTGGTAAGCCGATGGTTTCTAACCAAGACTCAACCGTCTCAAGGGCTTCTTTGGTCGACATGCCTTGGTTTTTCAGACCAATCGCAATATTTTCTTCCACAGTGAGATTTGGAAACAAAGCGTAAGACTGGAACACGATGCCAAAGTCGCGCTTTTCTGGTGGCAAGAAGGTCGTATCATTACCGTTCTGCTCAATAGAACCTGACGTTGGTAAGTCTAGGCCTGCAATCGCACGTAATAAGGTGGTTTTTCCACAGCCAGATGGGCCAAGGAAGCAGACGAACTCGCCTTTATCTATCGATAGGGAGATGTCTTTTAACGCTGTAAATTGGCCAAATTGCTTTACAACGTTTTCAATATTCAAATAAGTTTGGTTGCTCATACTACAGCACTCTCTATATGGTATATACCAAATTTAAACTGAGAATATTGCAGTTGAGTGACAAATTTATAGTAGCTAAATGACAGTTATATTGCAGATATAATAAGCATTAAGGATTGCTATTTGTTCAGCATTAACAGTTCGTTCAACGTTGAAAGCCCTCAGTGACTTGCCCATAAATCACTGAGAGCCTTAATGTAAACTTCTAATTTAAACGCAAGATTAATCTATGATTCAACCTTGTCGGCTTTGCCCGCCGCACCTGCGAGTTTGGATAACTGTTTATCTAGCCACAATGGCGTGTTACCCGAATCTTCCGCGTTCTCTTTTCTTCGTACCGCATCACGCACCATCATCGCACCTACCCAACGAAATGGCTCTGGCGGGAAGTGTCCTAACGGGCCTTTAGTTAAACCGCTTCGTGTCCAAGCATTGTCGATATCGAGCACCATTGCTGACAAAATCTTCCCGCCCATACGGGTTTGAGCAACGCCATTGCCTGAATAACCAAGCCCATAATAGATGTTGCTTTGGCCTTTTAGGTTACCGAAAAATGGCAATCCGGTAACCGAACGATCTGAGCCGCCAGACCAGTTGTAATCGAATTCACTTTGTTCCAATTTAGGGAACAGTTTTTGGAACGATTGATTGAGAATCGGTAGGTAGTTAGTCGTTTGGTTGAACATGCTTTCAACCTGATTCGCAAACGAGAATTTATTGCCGCCTTTGCCCAACATGAGTCGTCCGTCCTGGGTATCTCGGTAGTAGTGGACAAAGATACGCGAATCTACCACCGCCGCCCCTTTCTCTGGGCCAAATTGCTTGAGCTTTTCCGGAATGGGCTTGGTCACCACCATATCTGAAGAGACAACCACAATGCTGCGTTTGAACTCTTTGAAGTGATCGAGCATCCACGCATTGAGTGCCAAAATCACTTTATCCGCAAATACTGACCCGCCTTTGGTTTGAATTCGAGCGGGAGAGCCATAGTCGAGTGATGTCATTTCTGTGTTTTCGTGAATTTCGACACCCAATTCGATCGCAACGCGGCGTAAGCCTCTCGCCAATAACGCTGGCTGCACACTACCCGCAGCTTCTGAGTAGTAACCCTCAATGTGGCGTTCAGATCCCGCTTTATCAGCCAAAGAATTGTCGCACTTCTTCCAGCTATTGATACCCTGCTTAACCAGCTCATTAACAACAGGCTCCATTCCACCCTTTTGGGCTTCATTAGTCGCCGTGTAATAAGTACCGCTTCGATATAGATGCGCGTCAATCTTGTGTTCGTTACAGAAGGCTTCGATCTCGTATATAACCTTTTCCGACTCCTTAACCAACCATTTCGCTTGTTCTTTTCCATAGAGCTTTTTCAGCGTCGGATACTTAGTTGACCACGTCAGCATGCAACCGCCGTTCGCACTAGAAGCACCGCTACCACATAGGCCTTTTTCAATCACGACAACATGCTTTTCTGGTTGCTGTTGTTTGATTAAAATCGCCGTCCATAAACCTGTATAGCCACCGCCAACAATGGCGATATCACAGTTGACGTCTTTTTGGAGCGGCTTAGCCGAATCTAGCCCCGCATGGATGTTGCCAAACTCTTGTTCCAACGCTTGCTTGAACCAATATGAGTAGTGCTTTGTCATTTGTTGTACCTTACTTAAAACCTAAAGGCGTAAAACTAAAAAAGGAAGACCGAAGCCTTCCTTTACTGATTTCTAACTTCTAATGAACTAAACAGTTAAATAGCTAAATAGTTAATTAACTGAGTAGCTCGATAGATTAAGATTTTGGCTCTGATTTAGCGTCAAACTTCTCAGACCATGTTTTCAATACGTCTGCACGCTCGCTGCCCATACGTGCAAAGTCCATTTTTGCCATGTTCTTTTCGACGTTAGGGAAGTTTTCAATTGTTGCCGTCACATCTTGGTGACCAACAACTGGGTACATTTCGATGTAAAGCTCGTTTGCTGCTTTAGAGATAGACCAATCAACCACGCGTTGCGCAGCATCAGACGGCTTCACAAGACCTACCGCTTCAGATTCCCAGCCGATACCTTCAGGCGTAATCACAGAAAGTGGTGCACCTTGAGTTTTCAGCTTAGCGCCGCGGCTCGCCATAGAAATACCGATAGCGACTTCACCCATACCCGCTTGAACACATGGCTTAGAACCAGAGTGCGTGTAGTGAGCGATGTTTTGGTCTAGCTTCTGCATGTAGTTCCAACCTTGGTCTTCACCCATGTTTTGTAGCCAAGCAGACACTTGCATATAACCCGTACCAGAAGACGCTGGGTTTGGCATCGCAATGTGGCCTTTGTAGATAGGCTTGGTTAGGTCATCCCAAGATTTAGGTGCTGGTAGGTTAAGTTGTTTCGCTACCGCTTCGTTGAAACAAACCGCATTGAAGAATGCATCGTTGCCATACCAAGCTTGAGTAGATTGCGGATCGTTGAGGTTTGAGCGCAGCGCTTCTACACCTTGAGGAGTGTAAGGCTTAAGAATGCCCTCCTCCTTAAGCAGTGCCATTGAAGAACCAGCAAGTCCCCAAACTACCTCTGCACGCGGGTTGTTTTTTTCGGCCAATAATTTTGCCGTCATGATCCCAGTTGAATCACGTACCCACTTGATGTTGATGTCTGGGTTTTCACTTTCAAATGCGTTTTTGTACTTCGCTAAAATGTCAGTTTCAAAAGCGGTGTAAACCGTCACTTCCTGTGCTGCATAAGCATTACCAGCCAATAGAGTAACTAAAGCTGCAAGTGATCCTTTCATAAAACGGTTTTTCATCATTTTCTCCAGTCAGGCCCGATGCCAAGGTTAGGAATTGCCAAGGTTAAAGTTGTTAAGGCTAGAAGCTCCATCTAGAGGCTTCTATATCCATAAATTCATTTAGGTTGTTAACACACACCTTTGCATTGGTATGTACCAGATTTCGAGTATTAAGCTAACTGGCTTTTATGACGATTAAATGAACAAAAAATGGCAATTTAAAGATCGGAAAATTTCTCAACAAAAGTGACAAATTTGAATATGAAGCTTTTGTGAAAATAACGTTTGGGCTATTTACGACCGTTTAAATTGGTTGTTAAAGTAACCGCAAGTATTGGTATAGTCCAAAATACAAATCGCGAGAATTGAACATGAGAAACGAATACTTACTGCTGACACCGGGTCCTCTATCTACTTCTGAAACCGTTCGCCAAGCGATGCTAAAAGACTGGTGTACTTGGGATGATGAATACAACAAAGACGTTGTTGAAGTGATTCGTAGCAAGCTTGTTACTTTGGCGACTAAGCAGGCGGGATATACAAGTGTATTAATGCAAGGCAGCGGCACTGCTTCAGTTGAAGCAACAATCGGTAGCGTTATCTCTAACAGCGATAAGCTTCTTGTGGTCGATAACGGTGCGTATGGTGCTCGTATTGCTCAAATCGCAGAATATTTAAACATTCCATGCCATGTCGTTTCCCCAGGTGAAACATCACAGCCTGACTTGAACGAAATGGAAACGGCATTGGCCATGGATTCAGACATTACTCACGTTGCGATTGTGCACTGTGAAACCACGACAGGCATGCTGAATCCAATTGAAGACATTGCCAAATTGGCAAAACAGCACAACAAAACCGTCATTCTCGATGCAATGTCGAGCTTTGGTGGCATCCCTATGGATATCGCTGACTTAGGTATCGATTACATGATCAGCTCTGCAAACAAGTGCGTCCAAGGTGTACCGGGCTTCGGCTTTGTTATTGCTAAGCAATCGGAACTGGCAAAGTGCAAAGGCCAAGCTCGTTCATTAAGCCTTGATCTGTTTGACCAATGGCACTGCATGGAAAGCAACCTCGGTAAATGGCGCTTCACGTCTCCGACTCATACAGTGCGCGCTTTCTACCAAGCTCTACTTGAATTGGAACAAGAAGGCGGCATCGAAGCTCGTCATAGTCGCTACCAAACCAACCAAACCACATTGGTTGCAGGTATGCGTTCTCTTGGTTTTGAACCACTGCTTAATGATGACCTTCATTCACCTATCATCACCTCTTTCTATTCTCCAACTCATAGCGATTACCAATTCAAGGAATTCTATGACCGTTTGAAAGAGCAAGGGTTTGTGATTTACCCGGGCAAGGTTTCAAACGCAGACTGCTTCCGCATCGGTAACATTGGTGAAGTGTATCCGTCAGACATTGAAGCTCTCATTAGCGCAGTGAAAAACGCTATGTACTGGGACATCAAATAATGACGACGACCAATCCAGAGCCAGTTCTAAAGGCCACACACTTTCGAAGCGAAGGCGATGTGAACACCACGCCAGCACGCGAAAAATGGAACGAGTCGCTAAACGATGATGCGACTCAAGTAATGTTAAAGCGTGATGCTGACGTGTTTCTTCATCAAGCGATGTCAACGCCTTGCCTAGACACACTTGAAGCAGCCGAAGGCATCTACATTCAAGATGCGACGGGCAAGAAGTACATGGACTTTCACGGCAATAATGTTCACCAGCTAGGTTATGGTCACCCACACATCATCAATAAAGTGACTCAGCAAATGGCGTCATTGCCGTTTTCACCGCGTCGCTTTACCAATGAGACGGCCGTTCAGTGTGCTGAGAAACTCACACAGATCTGCGGTGGTGATTTGAATCGCGTGTTGTTTGCACCGGGTGGTACTTCGGTTATCGGCATGGCACTCAAACTGGCTCGACATGTCACCAACAACTTCAAGGTCGTTTCACTGTGGGACTCATTCCATGGCGCGTCACTGGACGCAATTTCAGTGGGTGGTGAAGCTTGTTTCCGCGAAGGCATGGGGCCATTAATGGCTAGCGTAGAGCGCATTCCACCAGCGGTCTCTTATCGTGGTGCTTTCCCGCTTAATGACTCTTTATCGCTTCGCGGGCAAAACTCCGGCGATGCGAACGAGACCACATGTGATGTGCATTATGCCGATTACCTAGAGTACGTGATTGAAAAAGAAGGTGGCATTGGTGCCTTCATTGCAGAAGCAGTGCGTAACACAGACGTGCAAGTACCAAGCAAAGCTTACTGGAAGCGCATCCGTGAGATTTGTGACAAACACAACGTCCTGTTGATCATTGATGACATCCCTAATGGCATGGGTCGCAGTGGCGAATGGTTTACACACCAAGCTTTTGATATCGAGCCTGACATTCTTTGTATCGGTAAAGGTTTTGGCGGCGGCTTAGTACCAATCGCAGCCATGATCACAAAAGACAAATACAACACGGCAGCGCAAGTATCTCTTGGTCACTACACCCATGAGAAAAGCCCTATTGGTTGCGCGGCAGCACTCGCGACCATGGAAGTGATTGAACAAGAAAACCTACTTGAAAAAGTACAAGCGGACAGCGTATTCGTGCGTGAACAGCTGCTTCAAATGAAAGAGAAGTACCCAGTCATTGGTGACGTTCGCGGCATCGGCCTGCTCTGGGGGGTGGAATTGGTCACAGATCATATCACCAAAACCCGAGCTTTTGATGAAGCAGAAGCAGTACTTTACCAGTGTCTAAACGATGGCCTGAGTTTCAAGGTGTCACAAGGTAATGTGATTCAGTTGAGCCCACCATTGATCATCATCCGCAGCGAACTACAAGTCGCTCTGTCTGTATTCGAAAAAGCGATAGCCAAAGT
Source organism: Vibrio sp. 10N.261.55.C5 (assembly GCF_041470505.1). Taxonomy (NCBI): domain Bacteria; kingdom Pseudomonadati; phylum Pseudomonadota; class Gammaproteobacteria; order Vibrionales; family Vibrionaceae; genus Vibrio; species Vibrio sp. 10N.261.55.C5. Next base: position 43,300 of record NZ_JBFRMS010000028.1, on the reverse strand, counting down.
CTGCAAAGATTTTGAATACCTTTAATTCTCGAAATCAACATTTAAACCAATAACCTTAAACAACCATTTGTTTCCCAGAACTTTGAACTGGGAGTGACACAAAAATAGGACACTATTATGAACACGACATCACCTATCCAAGCGGTTATCTTTGACTGGGCCGGCACTATCGTTGATTTTGGGTCGTTTGCTCCAACTAGCATCTTCGTTGAAGCATTCAAACAAGGTTTCGACTTTGACATCGACTTAGCTGAAGCTCGTGAACCTATGGGTATCGGTAAATGGGATCACATCCAAGCGGTGGGTCGAATCCCTGCTGTTGATGCTCGTTGGAATGCCCAGTTCGGACGTTCGATGACCAGTGAAGACGTTGATGCGATCTACGCGGCATTCATGCCTCTTCAAAAAGCGAAAGTAGCCGACCACGCAGCGCCAATTTTAAACGCGATTGAAGTAGTAAATAACCTTAAAGAGAAGAACGTAAAAATTGGTTCTTGTTCAGGTTACCCACGAGAAGTGATGGACGTACTGATTCCAGCAGCCGCAGATTATGGTTATCTTCCTGACAACGTAGTAGCGACTGATGACTTACCGCAAGGCGGTCGCCCAGCTCCATTCATGGCACTTAAAAACGTCATTGACCTAGGCGTGACGAGCGTTGCAGCGTGTGTGAAAGTGGATGACGCAGCACCCGGCATTGATGAAGGTCACAACGCAGGCATGTGGACGGTAGGCCTTGTTCTATCAGGTAACGAAGCAGGCTTAACGTATCAAGAATACTTAGACGCAGACGAAGCAACTCTGGCAACGGCGCGTGAAAAAGCAAGCGTGAATCTGAACAAATCAAACCCTCATTACCTGATCGATACCATTGCAGACTTACCTAGCGTAATTGCAGATATCGAGAAGCGTTTATTGGCGGGTGAGCGTCCGTAAACAAAGTCGAGCTATTACGTGATGTAAAACGTGAAAATACCGCTATAGCTTTAATTCAAATCCCTATCCAATCATGTACTCAACCGAGTTAGACATATTGGGTGGGGATTTTTGTTTTATAAGCATGATAAAGCGCAAGTTTTTTACTTATTACCCGTAGCGCCACTGGTAAATAGACGAGGCTAGGCTATAGCTTAAACATAAACATAAACATTCCAACAAATGATAAAATCAACAATAAAGGCATCTTAAATATATAATATTTAACAATTTCATTGACTCCAATACGCAATCAGATTAACAATATAAGTACTGAGAAAGAAACAGGTTCACCTGAACCAACACCTTGATTTACTTATTATAAGCAGTGTCGTAACCCAATAAGTGATCGTTTTACTGGTAAGTTCAGATAACAATAATAGCTAATCCAAGGATAAGATTATGAAAAGACTGTCAAAAATCATGTGTGCTGTTGTTGCCGCTTCAGGCCTAGCAGCAGCGCCTTCTATTGCTGCAACCACTTATGTAGGTGCAAAAGTGGGTATGGGCTGGCTAGACAGCGCATGTGTAGCCGGTGCTAAATGTGATGATGATGCAATTGGTGCAGGCATCTACTCTGGCTACAATTTTAATGACAAGTTTGGTATTGAGCTAAGCTCAGACTTCCTTGGCGACTACAAGACAAGCTTTTCAAAGAACGGCACAACAGCTGCGTTCAGCGATCCACTAATCGCAATCTCACTAACGCCAATGTACCGCCTTCCAGTACAGCAAGAGTTTGACGTATTCTTCAAAGCAGGTCCTGCTTACATCTCGCACGGTGGTGAAGATGACGTTGTACTTTCTGCTGGTATCGGTGTAGAGAAGCAACTTTCTTCTGATTGGGCACTACGCGTTGAGTACCAATACTTTGATGACTTCGACGACAACTACGTTCAAGACCTAAACTCAAACCTACTGTCTGTTGGTGTTAGCTACAACTTCGGTACTGGTAACACAACTGCATCAGCGGCGGCAGCAGCAGCTTCTGCGGCAGCAGTGACTCAAGCGCCATCTGAGCCAATCACAGAACCAGCAGTTGTTGTTGAAGAGAAGACAACCGTGGTTGTTACTAAAGCGCAAACTGAGAGCTTCTCTCAAGGTATGTTTGAGACAAACAGTACTGAACTGTCTACAGATGGTAAAATTGCATTAATGCCATTAGTTGAAGTACTTAAAGCTCACCCTCAATCATCAGTTGATGTTGTTGGTCACACCGACTCAACAGGTGCAGCTGAGTATAATCTAATGATCTCTAAGAAACGTGCTGCTGCTGTAGCCGCATACATCGAAGAGCAAGGCATTGAAGCAGACCGTATTACAGCGTCAGGTGAAGGCGAAGAGAATCCAATTGCATCAAACGCTACAGCTGAAGGTCGTGCTCAAAACCGTCGTGTTGACGCAACGATCCCTGGTTTCGAATACCAAGAAGAAGTACAAGTTGAAGAAGTTATCGTAGAAACTGCTGAATAACAGCACTCTACCTTAGCCGAAATAATAAGGGCGGAGCACTCAAAGTGCTCCGCCCTTTTCTTTGTCTGGCTATGCCTAAAAACCGTAAGCGATAAGCCGTAAGCCGTAAGCCGTAAAGATTAGCCTACCGCCAAGCTGTACAATCAGAAGACTAGACGATTTCCCAGCTGTGAGTCATTTCTACGCCAGCACCTAACATTAGACATACAGAACAGTACTTTTCTAATGAATCCACACACACCTTAGCGACCTGCTCAGGATCAAGGTTGTCACCAGACACTTCAAAGTGAATGTTAATCACAGTAAAGATTTTTGGTGCTGTTTCACGACGTGTCGTTTCAAGTTTTGCATTACAGCCTGTGATGTTCTGGCCTGCAGATTTCAAACCATCGACGACATCAACAGAGCTACAACCACCAGCGGCCATAAGGACCATTTCCATTGGGCTTGGCGCGGTTGCACCACCACTGCCATCCATTACTACAGAGTGGCCAGATTGAGATTGACCTAGGAATTTAAAGCCTTCGACCCATTTAACTTCTGCTTGCATGTTGTTCCTTAGATGTACGATAACCGCCATCGCTGTCTATTATTGGATATCAATACTGACACCCTACTACTGGCGGCATTTATGAGCAAGATTTTCTCGGCGACATATTTTTTTGTGAATGATGCAATTTTTTCCATCTAAAACCTGTCTCTATTCGTACATTCAAAATCGAATGAGAAGAACGTCAAGATGAGGTATCTATGAATAAATTATCTAAAATATTGGTATCACTCGTGGTTGCGCTACCACTGATTTCGCTGTTTGTAAGCCAGACTGGCACTGCCAATACAATGGATAAAACAGCCAATTCAGGTAAAAGTGAAATCGCGACACTGGCTGGTGGCTGTTTTTGGTGTACGGAGTCCGACCTAGAAAAGCTGACAGGCGTCACCGACGTTATCTCTGGGTATTCTGGCGGTGAACTAGAAAACCCAACCTACAAACAAGTATCCTCAGGCAAGTCGGGTCACATCGAAGTGATAAACGTGACTTACAACCCTGATGTTGTTAGCTATGAACAGGTTCTTGACCAATTCTTCAGACACATCGATCCAACCGATGACAAAGGCTCTTTTGTAGACCGAGGCCGTCATTATCGACCGGCTATTTTCTATCATAACCAAGCACAAAAAGATGTTGCTCAGAACTTCATGATGGAGATCGACAAAGCTAATATCTTTGGTGCACCACTAAAAACAGAACTGATAAAATTTGAGAAGTTCTGGCCAGCAGAAGATTACCACCAAGATTATTACAAGAAGAGTAAGGTTCGTTATAACTACTATCGTTACGCTTCAGGTCGTGATCAGTATTTAGATAAAATCTTCGGTGATGATAGAAAGGACAACCCTAAAACACTACGTCAGATCATCGACAGTAAGAATGCGACAGCGAATGCTAAAACATACGTAAAACCGTCTGATGCAGAGATCAAAGCGAAGCTTACAGCACTTCAATACGATGTAACGCAAGAAGACGCTACTGAGCGCCCATTTGACAACAAATACTGGGATAACAAGCAAGAAGGTATTTACGTTGATATCGTTACCGGTGAGCCTTTGTTCTCATCAAAAGACAAATACAAATCAGGTACGGGTTGGCCGAGCTTCACCCAACCAATCAGCGAAGCTTATGTCGTTACAACTACTGACTACAAGCTGCTTTACCCAAGAACAGAGGTTCGAAGTAAGTTTGGCGATTCCCACCTAGGGCATGTATTCAAAGATGGTCCAAAACCAACAGGGTTACGTTACTGCATGAACTCAGCCGCAATGCGCTTTATCCCTGCGGATAAATTAGCAGAAGAAGGCTATGAGGAATACGTTGAGATGTTTGAGGGATAGGCATTCAGCAATTAACGATCAGCCTATGACAACAAAGCCAGCATATCGCTAGCTTTGTTTTTATTTACAGAGCTTTATTTATCAGCCCGTGGACCTAATTAACCCGTTAACACCGTGTCTTCAGGGTATTTCAACAAGGAAGGTTCTGGACGAGCTAGCATATAAGCCAAGGTCAGGGGGCCGATACGTCCAATCACCATAACCACAATCATGATGTATTTACCTGGCTCAGTCAGGTTTGCGGTTAAGCCAGCTGTTAAACCAACCGTTGCAAAGGCAGAAATCACCTCAAACATGACTCGATCAAACGCTGCCTTTTCAGTAAGCATTAACAAAAACATCGCGGTGGTTAATAACGCCCCACTTACCACAATAATGGCCAATGACTTTGTTACCGCTTGCCAAGTCACAGTGCGCTTAAACATCACCACGTGCTTTTTCTGACGGAGGAAGGTCCACGTTGCGACAAAGGCTACTGCAAAGGTCGAAACCTTAATACCACCACCTGTTGAGGTAGAACCTGCACCAATCAACATCAGTACAATCATTACCAGCAACGCAGGCTGTGTGTACTGAGACAAATCCACACTATTAAAGCCAGCAGTACGAGCACTTGCCGACTGAAAAAATGCGGCTAGCCACTGTCCTTGAGTCGATAACCCTTCCATGGTTGCTGAGTTATTTCTTTCTAGCAGCCAGAACAATACCGTACCTACCAACAATAGAGTCGGAGTGGCGGTTAGCATAATCTTGGTGTGTAAATGAAGATGTCGAAAACCTTTACGCCAGTTACTCGATAGGTCGCCGACGACTGTGAAGCCTAGCCCACCGAAAATAAACAAGCCAGCTAAGGTGAAGATCACCAGCGGATCATCAACAAAACTCATCATACTGTCTGAAAACAGTGCAAAACCTGCGTTATTGAATGCAGATATCGCATGAAATAGAGCATAAAAACTGCCCGTTGACCATCCCATCTCAGGTACCCAGCGGAAGCAGAGCAATACAAAACCGATAAATTCAGCCACTAATGCAAAGATGATGATCTTCTTAACCAATTTACGAAGGTTAATCTTACGATCTTGACCAAGCGCTTCTTTCGCGAGTGCTTGTTGTTTAAGGCTTAACCTAACACCGAACATGTAAAGCAGTACCGCAGATAGAGTCATCTGCCCTAACCCGCCGACTTGCATCAAGAACATCAGTAAGATTTTGCCCGCCAAGGTGAAATGCTCACCGGTATCGACAACACCTAATCCTGTCACACTGATCGCCGAGGTTGCTGTAAACAGTGCATCCGTAAAACTTAGGCCTGTCACAGAGAATACAGGCATCGTCAACAATATTGCAGAGGGGATAAGTACGCCTAAGAAGCTCGTAAGGATAATCTTAGGTTCAGAGCCTTTACGTGGCTTTTTATCACTCTTAAGCGTGTAGAAAGTACCTTTTCGTTTTAACGAATTCATACTGTTACCTTATTGCCAATTACCAATTGCGTAGCTTTCTAGATAAGGTCTCTTTCGGCCCAGCGATGATCACCACATCCCCAATTTCTAAACTCACATCCAATTCTGGTGCTTTAGTGAGGTTCGGCCCTCGCTTGAAGCCAAGTACCTCAACTCCATTTTCTTTACACAGCTTAAGATCGCCAAGTTTCTTACCCAACAGTTTAGAACCAATAACAATCTCCGTCATCGCTAAGCCACTGCCAAGGTCGATAAATTCGAGAACGCGTCTGTCCAGTATCTTACGAGCAACACGAATACCCATATCGCGCTCGGGCATGATGATATGGTCAGCACCAATCTTAGAGAGGATCTTGCCGTGGAACTTATCATTCGCCTTAACCCAGACTGCTTTTGCTCCAGATTCTTTCACCACCAAAGTCGTTAGAATGCTTGAGTTAACGTCAGAGCCTATCGACACCATCACCATATCGTAATCATCAAGTCTTAACTCTTTCACCGTCTCTTCGCTCGTGCAGTTCGCAACAATCGCTTGTGAAACAAAAGCCGCTGCTTCTTTCACTCGCTCTTCATCAATATCGACGGCCAGTACCTGTGCCCCTGAACTTTGTAGCTCTTTGCAAACAGACAGACCAAATCGCCCTAAACCGATAACTGCATATTGTTTGTCGCTCATTTGAAATCCTGTTTAGAAATTTTAATTACACGGGATAGCCAAACCTACATTAGTTTCTATCTCAAAAAAAGTTAGTTCTGCAAGAATAAGGTTATACTATTGTCATAATCGCTTGATTTATAAAGGTAGAGAACAACTCGAGTTTCTGCTAATTTCCAATTCATAATTTCTGCGGCAGCACACACAATGAATGAATTCATAACCCAAGTACAAACCTACATCAACCAGAGCCATAGTGATTGGGCAAACAGCGTCCTATTCATCACTATTGCGAGTTTTCTCGCTTGGGTAGCTTGGCGAATTATCCATAATCGCTTAGAAATTCTGGTTCAGAAAACCCCATTCCACTGGGACGATCTACTGCTAGAAGCACTAAAAACCCCTGTCAGCACATTACTTTGGTGTTGGCCTGCTACAGTCTCTATCGGGCTAATACTTCAAGACCAGTTTGGCAATGAAATCAATTGGTTAAAAACGCTTAAACACATATTGATTATCTGTACATTCGTTTGGTTTACCTTACGAATGATCACTAACACTGAAGCCTATGTCTTAGAGCAAAAAACCAGAGACGAAACCACTGTACAAGCGATAGCGAAAGTCGCTCGCTTGTTCTTTATGGTGATGGGCGGCCTAACCATTATGCAGGCATTTGGGCTCAGTCTTTCCGGCTTACTCACCTTTGGTGGTGTTGGTGGCTTGATCGTCGGTTTAGCGGCTAAGGACTTACTGTCGAATTTCTTCGGTGGCATGATGATTTACTTCGACCGCCCTTTTAAAGTCGGTGATTGGATACGTTCTCCCGATCGTCAAATCGAAGGCACTGTCGAACGCATTGGTTGGCGCATGACGATCATCCGCACTTTTGATAAGCGTCCTTTGTACGTGCCAAATTCGGTGTTCAGTAGTATTGTGGTAGAGAATCCATCGAGAATGTTGAATCGTAGAATCAATGAAACCTTTGGTCTTCGTTATCAAGATGCAGACAAATTGGCGCTCATTGTTGATGATGTAAGAACCATGCTCGAGACCCACCCAGATATTGATGCCAAACAGACGTTGATCGTTAACTTTGACAAATTTGGGCCATCAACGCTCAACTTCTTTATCTATACCTTCACAAAAACAGTCAACTGGATCAGGTACCACAAAGTGAAGCAAGACGTTCTGTTACAGGTTCTGGCGATTATTCATAAACACAATGCAGACATCGCGTTCCCAACACAGACACTCAAGATTGACCCTCAAGACTTTTCTAATGTTCAAGATCATAACAGCGTTCAAAGCCTAGGTGATAATCAGAATATTAGCGATCCCAAAGACATGTTGAACTCCCCTACGGAAGGTCATCGATAGTCATATCCTTCTTGGTTATCGATAAGTAATAAGCGTGAAGCGTGGTAATATGCTGGCAGTATTCTAATGCACCTAATTACCACGCTATGATTTTACCTGTCATTCTAGCCGGCGGCTCCGGAAGTCGTCTCTGGCCACTGTCTCGCGAGCTTTACCCTAAGCAATTTCTCAATATTGCCGGCGACCAGTCAATGCTTCAGCACACACTTCAACGCCTGCAAGGCCTTGAAGAGCACTTGATGGATAGTAAATGCGATGCACCATTCATTATCTGTAATGAAGAGCATCGCTTTATTGCCGCTGAACAAGCTCGATCAGCTAACATTCAACATAGTGGTATTCTGCTAGAGCCAGTCGGTAGAAATACAGCCCCAGCCATTGCGCTTGCCGCCCTAAAGGCTTTAAGTAAACCACCGCTTAATGAACAAAGCGCATCCGACCCTATCTTGTTAGTGCTGGCTGCTGATCATCACATCGCGAAAACCTCTGAATTCCAACAAGCGATTAGTCGTGGTGTTGATTATGCAAAACAAGGCAAGCTGGTGACATTCGGTATAACACCTAGCTCCCCAGAGACTGGCTATGGCTATATCAAGCAGGGAGAGCCTCTTTCCTCCAGTGCTCAAACTGATACTAATGGAACAGAGCAGCCAATCAATCACGCCTTCGCCATAGAATGCTTTGTAGAAAAGCCAGACACAGCAACAGCAGAAGAGTACATCCGCTCAGAACAATACTTATGGAACAGTGGCATGTTCATGTTTAAGGCATCACGCTATGTTGAAGAACTCGCCGAACACCACCCTGAGATAGTAGCGGCTTGTAAACTCGCTCTTGCAACGCAAAATACCGACCTCGACTTTATCCGTATAGACGCTGAAGCATTCAAAAGCAGTCCAAGTGATTCAATCGATTACGCCGTGATGGAAAAGACCTCGCACGCCGCGGTGATCCCGATGGATGTCGGCTGGAACGATATTGGCTCATGGTCCGCGATCTGGGATGTAAGCGAAAAAGATCAGCACAATAACGTCATTGAAGGTGATGTGTTAACCGTCGACTCTCAACACAACTACATCCATGCTGAAAATAAGCTGGTTGCGACGGTAGGTGTCGACAACCTGATTATTGTCGAAACCAAAGACGCTATATTGGTTGCAAATAAAGACAAGGTTCAGGGTGTTAAATCGATTGTCAGTCAACTAAATCAAGCGGGTCGCACAGAACATGTGCATCATCGTGAGGTGTTTAGACCTTGGGGTAAATACGATGTTATCGACCTAGGCAAGCGCGACAAAGTTAAACGTATCACCGTTAAACCCGGTCACAAGTTGTCGTTACAAATGCACCACCATAGAGCGGAACATTGGGTAGTCGTGGCGGGTACTGCGAAAGTGACCAACAATGAGAAAACCTATCTGGTTGAAGAAGATCAATCCACTTACATCCCTTTAGGTCATATTCACAGCCTAGAGAACCCAGGGGATCTCCCACTCGAGATGATTGAAGTACAAACAGGCAGTCATTTAAGTGAAGGCGACATCATTCGATATCAAGACAGTTATGGGCGAGACGTGCGCAAGCAACAAGTCCACTCATCAAAGCACAACCAAACGAAATAAAGCAGCGACAAATCGATGAAACCAACATTAGACCTAAACTGCTTTAAGAACAACGATATCCGCGGCGTCATTGGTAAACAAATCAATGAGCCACTCGCCTACCTGCTCGGTAAGGCATTTGGCGAATACGTCCTATCCGCTAAGCCTGAAACCTCACTCGATGGTTTGGCGCAGGTAGTGATTGGTCGTGATAACCGCAAAACCTCCCTGTCATTACAAGAAGCCATGACCAAAGGCTTAATCGAGTCAGGGATTGCCGTCATTGATCTAGGTATGACTGGCACTGAAGAGGTCTACTTTGCGACTCGTTACCTAAAAGCGATTGGCGGAATACAAATCACAGCCAGCCACAACCCAGTCAATTACAACGGCATGAAAATGGTCGGTGTAGACGCTAGCCCTATCAGTAAAAACAGTGGTTTAGATGAAATCAAACGACGCATTGAAGAACTTCATCAAGAGCTGAACTGCAATTTACCGTTCGTTCATGCACAACCAAGTAACTCTAGTAGATCGAACAGTATTCTTGCTCCGTACGTCGAGCACCTACTCTCGTACATAACCCCATCAAAGCTGTCACCGATGAAGATTGTGGTTAATGCTGGGAACGGTGTTGCAGGACATATCATTGATGCTTTAGATAATAAATTTAACGAACTCGGTGTCCCTATCACCTTCATCAAAGTTCATCATAACCCTGATGGAAACTTCCCAAATGGTATTCCAAACCCTTTGATTAGAGAGAACCAAGCAGCCACTCGAGATGCCGTTTTAGAGCATTCTGCTAACCTTGGAATTGCTTGGGATGGAGACTTCGACCGATGCTTTTTCTTTGATGAGCAAGGCGATTACATCGAGGGTTATTACATTGTAGGGTTGCTTGCTGAAGCATTCTTGGTCAAACAGCCTAACACGACTGTATTGCACGATATGCGCATGACCTGGAACACAATTGAAATCGCAAAAACGCATGGTGGAAAAGCGATTGGAATTAAAGCAGGACACGCACTGATCAAAGAGAAGATGCGTGAAACGAATGCCGTCTATGGGGGCGAAATGAGCGCACACCATTATTTTCGTGATTTTGGATATTGCGATTCAGGCATGATTCCTTGGCTATTGGTTATCGAGCTGATGTCGAAAACTCAACAATCTCTTCACCAATTAACGAGTACTAGTATAGATAGATTCCCCTCTTCCGGGGAGATCAATCGAAGAGTCTCAGACCCAGAGCAGGTCATGGCTTGCGTGTTATCGCACTACCAAAATAATGCCGTTGAGATCGATCACACAGACGGAATCAGCATGAATATGGGCTCATGGCGCTTCAACTTAAGAAAGTCCAATACCGAGCCATTAATACGCCTTAACGTTGAAACCAAACAAGATAAAGCTTTACTGTCACTTAAAGTCGACGAGTTACTGTCTTTTCTCATTTAAGAATACAGACACTTCCAGTTTTCAACTAAGATCCACAAAAAAGCCCTTATTAGCTGTTGCTAACTAAGGGCTTTGAATTTTCAGTAGCTTAATCGCTGACTGTAATTAGTCTATTTGTTACGACGAGCTTCAACAGCGTCTGCCAGCTGGCGAAGTACTGTTTCAGTGTCTTCCCAACCAATACACGCATCAGTAACAGATTGGCCGTACGTTGCAGCTTTGCCCTCAACCAGGTCTTGGCGACCTTCAACAAGATGAGATTCAATCATCACACCAAAGATAGCTTTGTCGCCACCAGAAATTTGTGCGCTTACGTCATCAGATACGTTCATTTGACGCTTAAACTGCTTAGAGCTGTTTGCGTGGCTGAAATCGATCATCACTTTTTGTGGAAGACCAGAAGCTGCTAGCTCTTCTTTAATCTTACCAACGTGTTCTGCGCTGTAATTTGGCTCTTTGCCACCACGTAGGATGATATGACAATCAGGGTTACCTGCTGTTTCAACGATAGCTGAGTGACCGTACTTAGTTACTGATAAGAAGTGGTGAGAAGCGCTAGCAGAGCGAATAGCATCTGTTGCAATCTTGATGTTGCCATCAGTACCATTCTTAAATCCAACTGGGCAAGATAGGCCAGAAGCCAGTTCGCGGTGAACTTGAGATTCTGTAGTACGTGCGCCGATTGCACCCCAGCTGATTAGGTCAGCAACGTATTGAGGCGTGATCATGTCTAGGAATTCGCTTGCCGTTGGCATGCCCATGTCAGTTAGGTCCAGCAGTAGCTTACGTCCTAGACGAAGGCCATCATTTAGCTTGAACGTATCGTTCATGTACGGGTCATTTATTAGACCTTTCCAACCAACAGTTGTACGTGGTTTTTCAAAGTAAACACGCATTACGATTTCAAGGTTATCACCAAGTTCGTCGCGCAACACTTTCAAACGTTTACCGTACTCAAGAGCAGCTTCTGTGTCATGAATAGAACATGGGCCGACAATAACAAGCAAGCGATCATCGCTCTCTTCTAAAATATTGTGGATCGCTTTGCGGCTTTCAAAGGTTGTAGAAGAAGCAACTTCTGTCGCTGGAAACTTTTCTAAAACAGCAACAGGGGGTAATAACTCTTTTACTTTGTTAATTCTTACATCATCAGTCTGGAACATTGCTTACTTCTTCCTTTTTTCTATCCTTGAGCTGAATGTACGTTGTCTCACGTCACTTTCTATCAGCACTAATCTTCTTGTTCCCTGTAACTTAACTAGTAAAAACTCTAGTTTCAATCACTAATTAAAAATAAACGCAATTTTTTTTGTGTTTTATATTTAAAACACCCTGTATACCATTATTTACACACTATCGATTGCGTATTTTATAGCAAGGTAAGAAGAGCCATTCTTCAAGCTACATCATGCATGTAAAATTGTGTCGAACTCAAAAACAAAAAAGCTCACGAGATCAGCGTGAGCTTTTATTTAATTACATTCTTTTCAATGGCTTGACGACACTATCAAGCCCTTCAATTTTCAGAGCAAGGCACAGTTTCAATAAATCGCCGAGTTCACCAGACGGGAATCCCTTTTTATCAAGATATAACACTAACAAAATACTTCGGGAGAGGTCGCATTTACCTTCGACTTATTATGAATTACTTCAGATGTAGTTAAGTGACTTCAGCAGCTATCTCCCTTGTTAGTACAGTTCATCACGAAGTGACTTACCTAAGTTATACCTACCAACTATCTCAGATTTCAATTGATATAAAGACTTGACTTGTCTTTTTAGGGCGTGAGTTCACGCCCATATTAAATTATTTTCAAGATTAAAAAACAAACAAATCAAACGAAAGTAAAATAAAAAACCATAAAATCAAAACCTTAAAAACACATTGACTTTAAGTGAGCTTATCGAGTAAGTGATTTTCGTACACTCAATTTTTTACTATACGTGTATATGCCTTATCCCTAGATTAAATGGAAAGCAACGAACGACGTAGGAAACACCTACGAAACTACTGAAATAGGAACTTACATGTACTTTTATAACACCGACCGAACTATTCGCACTAAATACCCCCTAGAGAGGGCTTATGCTGATGTACTTGGTAACTACCTGTCTTTCATACTCTCAGTCGAGTACCTACAGCATGACGGAAGCTGGACTGAGGCAGGGCTACGTTGGGTGATTAATTGCAACAACAAGGAGTACGTTATGGAGAGCGGCTTCAAAGACTTCCCACACCGCGTTCGTTAGTAGTTTTATATTTCATTAAAAATGGCGGGGGTTGCCTCCGCCCATACTAAATTAGAGCAATGCAAAAAATGCAAAAAAAATCAAAAACAAAATATGGTTCTTTGGAATTTTCTATCGGATCTGAAGGATTCGACAACATCCAGTCTTGGCTTGTAAAAAGCTTCTTCTCTAAGTCATCATTTGGCGTTATTTTCGGTAAATCAGGTTCGCGAAAATCTTTTATAGCAGTTGACCTAAGTTGCTCCATTGCTACAGGTATACCTTGGCAAAATAAAACTGTTGCGACGGGTGCGGTAGTGTACGTAGCAGCCGAAGGGCAAACAGGTATGGCTCAACGTATCAAAGCATGGGAAATAACAAATGGACAGAAGGTAGAACACCTTTATCTATTAGGCCAAAGCTTGCTTCTATCTGATGCATCAGTCAGAGATAGCTTAATTCAATCTATTCATGACATTGAAAATAAGAATGGAGTTAAAGTTCAGTTAGTCGTCCTTGATACACTTGCTCGCAACTTTGAAGGAGATGAGAACAGCTCGGATGCTATGGGTAAATTTATTCGTGGCTGCGATATAGTAAAAGACATTGCCGACACTACTATCTTATGTATTCACCACTGTGGTAAAGACACTTCAAAGGGTGTTCGTGGAAGCTCTGCTCTTATTGGCGCTTGTGATTTTGAGTTTAAAGTTACACACAACGCCACGACTAATCTTACAACACTCAGTAACACCAAACAGAAAGACGCCGAAGCTGCACCAGATTTTGTCTTTGATTTTCAAGCCGTATCGCTCGGCACCTTTTGTGACGAAAATAAGCCTATTACATCTTTAGCCTTAACAGCACCAGCAACAATTGAGCGCGAAAAAACTAACGAGAATAATCCTACCTTAAAAGCCCTATGCGAAGAATTTAAGGGGCGGTGTACAAGAGATGAGTTGCGAATGGCTTGCTTCCCTCCTCAAGATAATGTGAAAGCGAATACGACCAACCAACAATTCAAACGTGCTTTGACTAGTTTGCAAGATGAAGGGTTGATTGTTATTCATCAAAAAGGTGCAAAGGCACACGCGAGTGACGAGATTACAGTTGCACACCAATACAAACTTGCCGCTTAAATAGCAACAGTCCCCTTCCTCAATGACAAGTGACGCACTTATATAAGTGCGTCACTTGTCATTGAGGAGGGATCATAAATTGCTAGCTTATTCAGCTTCTATTGAAAATGTAATCGTAGGAAATCTTGATTCAATTTCATCAATAAAGCGTTGTATGTTTCCTATTCCCCAGTTCCTGACCACATAGGGGTAGCTCTGGCTCTTTGTGTACACGATACTTACGGTATTTACGTTCATTATCTTTGACCTCACTTTCCATCTTTATCAACGGAAAAGAGCATGATGTGTTTTGGCGGAGAAACTCAAAAGAGTGGCTATCTAACGCCCCTGATTCCAAAACAGCTTGAACAGTAAACAAACCAAGATCAGATTTTTTGAAGCGGGTTTTGAAGGGCTGACCGTCGATAGATAGTGATATAACTGAAGAGTCACGCTGGCCTACTCGTGCAGCCCTCTCCTCTCTTTTCTTATGACGAACTTCATCTGGTAATCGAATGCTTCAGGGAGTGGGATGATCTGCTCTACATTGAGTAATAGACGCTCATCAAGCCGTAATGGATTCAAACGAACACAGGTAATGTCTAGTCCCATATCATTAACCCAAAGCACTGACGTCGTGATCTCTTTGGAAAAGTTTCGAGCAGCAATAACAATGCGAACATCCTTGCCAAACTCATCTTCTTGAGGTGAATCCCAATCAAGAAAACCAAGCAGTGAACTTTCGGCATCCTGTGCTTGTTCTGTCTGAGCTAAGAACTCTTTATTAAGCACTCACCGCTTGTTCCCAAGTAAGGTTGGCAACCATAGCGGCATAACGAATGGCTTGAAGTTCCATATGACCGCCATCGTCATCCCTTTTTAGTTCAATGACGACAAGGTTCGCTGATTTGTCTGTCCCTAACAAATCAATACGGCGATTAGACTCTACAAAATGGCCGTACTCTTCTGCAATCACCAAAGTATCAGGGCTAATAGCCTCAATATTGGCTCTCAGTAGGCGTTGAATATCTTGCCTTTCTTTTAGCCTCTCCGCTTCAAAAGAAGTGGGTTCTACCTTAATTAAAGTATCTTTCGCTAACTCATAGATTGCCATTCATCCCCTCCTTTCCGCTGACCATATCAAACATGACATTAAGCACAGCTTGACGAGTATTAGGATCACTTAGGTACTTGACCATCATTTCCTGCTCGGCACTAGAGCTAGCCATAACTGCATCGTCACTAGCCTGAGGGAAGTCACCTAACATCGCCGCAGCTTTCGGGTTATTTTTAATTTGAGCCATCACCGTTTCATTTTCGCGGACTTTCTCACTCCACTTACGAACAGTATTTAACATGTCACCATCAGAAAGATTTTCATTGGCAAACGCTTCATTAAGCTTATCCAAGACCAAAGATAAAAACTCTTCCTGTTTATCCTTGGCCTTAGCAGTACCTATATCGGTACTTGGCTCAAGTTGGTAATCCGGAGCATCTTCTTTGAGCTGAATATCTTGCTGACGGATCTTTGATAAACGGTAGTGACTCATCACCACGTTATCTAAATCTAACTCATCTTCCTCAATCACCTTCTCTCGTAGCAACGGGCGCAAGTGGCGCGCATACAAGCTCAATTTTTCTAGCTCTTTATCATCGTAATCGACAAGCTGAGACATAAACTCATAAAAACGGGTAAAGCTGCCGAGATCCTTCTTGAATATCTCAAGACGGTCTTTCTCTTGCTTGCAGTCTTTGAAGCTGTTCTCTGCGTTAGCGATTAGTACGGCGTCGCCTGTTTTCTTTGTGCGTTCAAACATTTCTTTAGCTTTAATATAAGCCTCTACCGCTGAGGTATAGCGCTTTTGCCAGCGCTCTTTGGCTGGGTGACAGATGTTACTGATCGCGGCATTAGATTTATTTTTGGTGAAGAAGGCTTCGCAAAACTGCTCTACTTCAGACCATAAGAAAATGCCACTGGTACGTAGCTTCTCATATAGGTCAAACACCATATTAGGATCGGTGACGTCCGCCAATTCTGCGGTTTGGTAATAAGGTTGGAAGGAACCTAAAATCTCGTCTGGTTCATTGTAAAAGTCTAATACGAATGTGCCTGTTTCTGCCTTGCCCGGATAAGTACGGTTAAGGCGAGAAAGAGTTTGAACACACTCTACGCCGCCTAGCTTCTTATCAACGTACATAGCGCATAACTTCGGTTGGTCAAAGCCTGTTTGGAACTTATTCGCCACAAGCATTACCTGATAGTCATCGCTATCGAAGGCTTTACGCATATCCCGACCTTTTAAGTCTGGGTTCATGTTCTTTTCAGTGAACTTTTGATCGATGAAAGCAAAGCTATCAGGATCATTTGCGTTGAATTCGACTTCGCCCGAGAAAGCTACCATAGCGCGAATCGCATCATAGCCACTCTTGTTCTCGGCGAGCGCATCCGCCACGTACTTATCAAAAGCTAGCTTATAACGCACCGCCTCTTTGCGAGAACTTGTGACCACCATTGCTTTAGCCTGACCACCTAATAAGCCCATTACGTTATCTTTGAAATGCTCAACAATCACTTTGACCTTTTGTGAGATGTTGTGATCGTGTAGGCGTACCCACTGGTTTAACTTAACCTTGGCTTTCTTGCTGTCGACTTCTTTATCAGCAGCCTCCACCTTCTGCGCTAATTGATACATCACCTTGTAATTGGTGTAGTTCTTTAGCACATCCAGAATAAAGCCTTCTTCAATGGCTTGGCGCATTGAATACACATGATATGCTTCTTGTTTATTCTGTTTCGATGGAGGTAACTCAGGTTTAGGTAAGCGTCCAAACAGTTCTAATGTTTTTGGTTTAGGGGTTGCCGTAAACGCGTAGTAGTTTAAGTTGGCGCTGCCTTTACGTGCAGCAATGGTCGCATCCAAAATATCTTCCGAGGACAACTCGACATCATCATCGGCTTCTTCGGTCATCAATACTTCTTTTAACTGACGAGCAGTCGAACCACTTTGCGAAGAGTGCGCTTCATCAGCGATTACTGCATAGCTGCGTTCTTTCAGGCTAGTGCTGTTTTCTATCGCACGTAACACAAACGGGAAGGTTTGAATGGTTACGATGATAATAGGTTGCGAGTTCTCTAACGCTGAAGCCAGCTTCTCTGATTTAGAACCATCACCCTCTTTGTTATTGATGCGCCCAACTACACCATCAGCGTGTTCAAATTGGTAGATGGTATCTTGCAACTGATCATCAAGAACGGTTCGGTCAGTGACGACAATGACTGAATGGAATTGCTTGTTACCTTCAGCATCATAAAGGGTCGAAAGCTGATGCGCAGTCCATGCAATAGAGTTCGACTTACCCGAACCCGCACTATGCTGCACAAGATACTTGTTACCAGTCCCTTCTTCGATGGCGGCGTCAATCAGCTTAGTCACGACATCCCACTGGTGATAACGCGGGAAAATAAGCGTTTCTTTCTTGTATTTACGCCCTTCCCAATCTTCTTTCTCTTCAATTTGAAGGTGAACAAAGCGACCGATGATATTCAATAGGTTGTCAGGGACTAATACCTCATTCCACAGATAATCCGTGGCATAACGGCTCTCATCTTCAGGTACATCGTTACCCGCACCACCCTCTTTAGTCCCTTTATTGAAAGGAAGGAAAAAGGTGTCGTCCCCTGCCAGTTTAGTTGCCATGTAAACTTCATACTGGCTGACTGCGAAATGCACCAAAGCACCACGTTTAAAGGTTAATAGTGGCTCAGGCTTCTTAGTCGCAGGGTCTTTGGGTAGACGAGTACGTTTATACTGCTTAATCGCGTTCTCTACCGCTTGCTTGAACTCTGATTTCAGTTCCAGCGTTGAAACAGGTAAACCGTTGACGAAGAGAGCCAGATCAATACGCCATGCCTTGGCTTTTTTACCAGTAGCCTCCAGATGCTCTTTAGTGGCATAGGGGCTATAAACAAGCTCAGGTACGATACGACAAATGTTCTGCTGATAACGCGCCAAGGTTTCAGGGTTTAGGTTATGCTCTGGCTTAAACTGACACAGCGAGAAACGCGCATTACGGATCTTTAAACCGTGACGAAGCACACCCAAAGTACCAAAACTACGGGAGGCTTGGTCTGTGGCATTCACATCAGCTTTTTTTAATTGAGCAACCAGCGCTTCAATAAAGTGACGGTCAGATTCATTCGGATAAACCTTACAAAACTTCTCCCACTCTTTCGGTTGAGTTTCTTTTACAAAGCTCAGCACATCTTGCTCATACAGTGCCGATTCACGGTTATAACCTTCAGACTTCCCTTCTATCCAGCCGTTCGCCACCATCTGGCGAATGATGTCATCTTGGAAGATACGTTCTTGAGTTGAATCAGTGCTCATTAGCCAGCCTCCTGCTGTTGAGCGTCTTGGTTTACTGGAGCTTGCCAATTGCGCACGTCAATCTTTCCAGTGACTGCGGCAGAAATTAGCGCGGTGCGGCGCTCTTTTAGTAACGATGTTTGAATGACAGATTTTTCGATTAATAAGTCAAAGGAAGTGCTTTTTCCTAGTACATATTCACAAATTTCGTTCTGCTCTTTTTCAGGAGGCATGAGTATTGGCAGGTTCTCAAATCCTTCTTGGTTGACATATACAAGTGTTGCTGCGGTTCCTATTAATTCAAAATATTGCTTTGATAGCGCTACTATGGATTGTAAATATTCAGCCTTTATATTAATTGGCTGAAATGCCTGCAATTGCTGATTAATAATGACGTCAATTTTATTAATCGATGTGACACCAAAATTACCGACGCAACTAGCTATAACAGAACCTGCCTTAAGTTTCTTAGAACCTGCCGCCAATGCCGACTCAGATGAAACATACTTAGATGTATCAGAGATATATTGTTGCTTCATATCCTCCATCGTAGCCCATGCTATACCGTGAGTATCATTAAGCTCAGGTTTGTTGCGTTGAGGAACAAATATGTTAGATACATATTTAGCACGTGTGACAACCCAATGCTCCGGCACCTCCCCCAACCATTCCACACCGGAATCTTTCATCGGTGTGTCTGGCTTTAGCCCTTTGGTGACGGCATGGCTGATCACCGCTTGGCGCTTTTCTTTTAGCAGCTTGATAAGTTGCTGCTGTTTAGCGATCAAAGTGTCGATTTTGGCGGTTTCGTGATCGAGGAACTTAGCAATACACTTCGCTTCGAACTCACTTGGATAAGGAAAATCGAGATTATCAATTGTGCTCATACCCAAATTTTTCTGGGTATTTGAATTAGAAAAAACTTCACATTGAGCTTGTAGCATCTTTGATTGCAAACAATAGTATATGTACCTACCAAGATGGTTACTTTTTGCAGTTATAACAGCCAAAGGCGACCAAACATTAAAGCTCATATCAGTATCAACGTATGCAACCTTACCAACTGAAGCAGCTTTACCTAATAAGACATCACCTTTCTTAGGCAAACATTTCATTGAATAGCGTTTATGGTCTTCTCTTGAGATGTATCGACAACCTTCAAAGACTAACTTGTTATCTTGGATACCATCCACTGATAAAAACGGTATGCCCGAATCTAAAAACTTAGGAGTCTCATGGGGGCCATCTTTTACAAAATTAGTACAAAGATATTTTAGAGGGACAATCTGCCAAGATTCCGGCAATTCACGTATCCAATTGTTTTCCCAACTACGATATTCGAGGTAAGTATTATACTTGCGCATTATGAATGCACCTCTTGCAGTAGCTCCATAATGTCCTTGCTCACAGCATCCAAGTCTTCATCTATCACTCTCAGCTCACGTGGTGGCTGGTAGACATAGAAATGGCGATTAAACGGAATTTCGTAACCAACAACACCGATCTCACTATCTTTCTCATCTCGCTTATCTGCATTAATCCATGCATCAACAACGTGAGGCGCGACTTCTTTATTGAAGTAAGTTTCAATCAACTCTGAAGTGCTTATACTTGGGTCTAATGGTACATTCTCGTTATCACGCAGGTCACCATCTTGTTGGTACTCTACGACCTTACCCACTAAACCTTTAACATCACCGACATACTCAAAAGCGCCATACAATGGTTGTGATTGTTCTTTTATTATCTTCTTAACTACTCGTTCAGCATCTTGGTTTTTCCACGTTACCGCATCAATAAACTGCTTTTTCTCTTTGGCATCGAGCTTAATTTCAGTGGCTTTAAGTGCACCTTTCAGAGTGAGTTCAAACTGGTTAAAGTCATCAGACTGTTGCACTTTGCCACCAAGAGATTGACCTATTTCAGCTTGTAGCTGCTGAGCTTTTTCCATCAGAGATTTTTGGAATAGCCATACTTTGCTATCCAAGACATCTTTGATTTGCTTCTCTTTAAGCTCCGGGAAATCCGCTTTGATTAATGTACGAACCTCAGTTTCAACTTCACCCAACATGCCATAGGTGTCATTCGTCCATTTTGAGCTACACTGCTCATAAATAGCTGGCATAACTAAGTTAAATGGCTTTGGCGCAAAGCGTAGTGACGCCACTGCATCATCAGTAATTTGTGCGGATAGACGCAATGGGCGTTCAATCGTTAGGCGGCGGTATCCAAACTCGTAAGTATGAAAGATCTTACTTGAGAAAGTTTTCGGTACTTCCGTTCTTGGTACGGCAGACTGGCGACCACGATTAGACTTTTGCTCTGCTGGCTTATCAAGCTCACGAGCATCAACTACTTCAAAATCACCAAAGCTACGCGTAATAGTTTTAATATCATCTTCACTCATTACGTTACGCTTAGAGCCTAGCGATTTACGCATCTTGCCACACAGGTTAGAGCCATCAATTAATTGAACTTTGCCTTTGCGTTCTGAGGCTTTCTTATTGCTTAGCACCCATACGTAAGTTGAAATGCCTGTGTTATAGAACATGTCAGTAGGCAGCGCGACGATGGCTTCAAGTAAGTCAGCTTCAAGGATGTAGCGACGAATTTCACTTTCACCACTACCAGCACCACCAGTAAATAGTGGTGAGCCATTAAGAATAATGCCGATACGCCCACCATCCGTAACACTGCCGTCAACAGCATGAGTGTCACGCATTTTGCTGATCAAGTGCATCAAGAACAGTAAGGAACCATCAGACACACGAGGTAAGCCCGCGCCAAAACGCCCATCGAAACCTTTTAGGATATGTTCGTCTTTGATCTCACCTTCAATCTTCTTCCAATCAACACCAAACGGAGGGTTAGATAGCATGTAGTCAAATTGGTCGGCTGGCAGTTGGTCATTGGAGAGAGTGTTACCTAATTTGATACGGCTAACATCTTGCCCCTTAATCAACATATCCGCTTTACAGATCGCGTATGACTCTGGGTTTAACTCCTGACCAAAGGCACGCATTACGGCTTTAGGGTTCAGCTCATGGACATATTCCATACCTGAAGATAAGAAACCGCCCGTACCCGCTGTAGGGTCATAAATGGTGCGAATGATACCTTCTTTGGTCAGTGCATCATCATCTTCCATGAACACGAGCGATGTGGTTAAGCGAACGATATCACGAGGGGTAAAGTGCTCACCTGCCGTTTCATTTGAGCTTTCAGCAAAGCGGCGAATCAACTCTTCAAACACCAAACCCATATCATGGTTAGAAATCGCTGTAGGGCTTAGGTCAGTAGTGGCAAATTTCTTTACTACTTTGAATAGCAAGTTGGCGTCATCTAACAGACCAACAAACTCGTCAAACTTGAAATGCTCGAAAATCTCTCGAGCATCCGCAGAGAAGCATTGAATGTAGTTCTCTAGGTTATCTTTGATATCCTTCTGTCCCATCTTCCCAAGGTTCATTGGTGATGTATTGAAGAACGACAAACCGTTAGTAGCACGAAGCAGCATCTTTTCTTGTGCTTCTTCAGGCAGGTTCATAGCTTTCACTTTCTCAGCCTGAATAACGACAGCATCTTTACTTTCTTCCAGTACACACTCAAGGCGACGAAGAAGAGTAAAAGGCAAGATCACACGCCCGTATTGAGATTGTTTTAAGTCACCGCGAAGCAGGTCGGCAACCGACCAAATGAATGCAGCGGTTTGAGAAAAGTTTGTGTTAGTCATATTAGGTTCTTAGTAAGCCTGACGAAATTATTTCGATTATACCCCAACAACATTGAAGAGACAGCGAACTAAAACAAAAAAGCACCTACATCAGGTGCTTAAACAAGTTATCTAGCGGATAAAACATCAAGCCTTATAGCTTGGGGCAGCGTCAATGATGTGCTTAGCAAGTAGCTCTATAATCTCCTTTACTTGCTTGTCACGACGATCCAAAAGCTGCTTGAGATTAGCGATTGTCACCTCAAGATCTTCGCCATCAGCGATATCTTCTAAGTTGTAAGCATCCTCAGCGTAACGAGTGACCTTTTCTATCCATGCCAACTTTGATCGATTATCGCGTGTATCACTTAAGGTAAGAAAGCCAGCTTCAATTGCTTTTTCTATTACTTTTTCAGCAAGGCTGGTTGCTTCAAATTCTTCCAAATCATATGCAAATTTGAATAATATTTCAGGGGGAACAAGTTTGCTCATAGTGTTTATTTAAAGGATACATTTTCTTTTTCCAACAGCAAAATTTGGTAAAAATGCGAGCGCTCTTTTTAGGGGCAGTTAAGAAGGGTCTCCCTTCTTGCCAGTGACAACATAAGAACGCAGTGGGTTGTCCTATCTGGAACCACCTACTGATAAGAGGAGTTAGCGTTAACTTATTTGTAATAAAAGAAGAATGTTTTTAATATTTAATCAAACAAACATTTATGCTTAAAAACTGGACTGTAATAACCCAACCCGTTCGCCTTGCAAGCGATGGCATTATGATGCGCGAACGCTACCTGCAAAGCCTGAAGCACGCCAACCACAAACATACCGAACATATCGTATCCATATTTGGTTGCGCGGAAACATCTAATCGCATAGCGCTAGCTGGCGAAGAATTTCGACTTAATCAACAGATCTATAACCGTCGTGGCGGTCGCCCACTTTCGAGCTACGCGGTCGAGTATTGCCTAACTCTTCCGAAAGGCTACCGCCCAACTAAGCAACAATGGCAATCTGTAGTTAAGGATTGCAGCTTAGCCCTTGCAAAATTATGCAAACTGAATAAATCTGAGTTCGCTCAATACAGACAACAAATCCGAGCAGTATTACACCAACAAGAGCAAGGCGGAAAACGTGGCAGCGGTGATCATGTCCATTTAATCATTGGAAAAGTTGTAGCAAATCGAGTTCTCAAAGAGCTGCAACAAAAAAAGGCGACCAACCTTATTAAAAAAGCTTTCAACCACTCAGTTTTAAAACACGTTGGAATCGATCATCGAAACTATCAACCAATAGAGACAGAGAAAGGAAGAAGGCTATCGACTTGGCAATATCAACACCAGAAGTCCACTGAAGCGCTTGAAATTCAAAAGCTCATCGAGAAAATGCAAACACAGTTTGATAAATGGCTTAAAGCAAAGGAAGAACATAATGATAGGCAACAACGCCGACAAGAAAACCGACTTATGAAAACCTATGATTCCCTCGCTTCTTACTCATTAACAAAGCAGCAACAAGAGCAAGCTGAGATTATTAAAGGCAAGATACACTAAATTTAAAGAAGCCTGTTTCATCAACAGGCTTCACATTTACCTAAAACTCAATACGAAGCCATTCACATGGCTATAGTAGTAAAAAATGATTTAGTGACACTACGAGGCAAGAAAATCAAGTGATGCATAAAGTTCTTGATTGAAATCATTATCTTGTAAAAACAATGAGAATTTGCGCTCTTCAACAAAACCGAACTTATGAGCTAACTCAATTAGTGTTGAATCAGGGTAATCATAAGCGGTTTCAACAAACGACTGGGAGTTAAACATAACTGATATGTAGTCTGTAATTTGCGCATGCTCCTTAATGAATTCGTCCTTAGTGCTAAGGCTATATTCATTAGTCGCAGTGCCTTGTATGACAAACTCTGCTCTATCAAGAGGTGCCCAGTAAGTTTTACAGCTCACTAAGCTTAACTTACTCCACTGATAACGCCCTCTACTCGGATACAAAAACCTTGTTAAATCCAACGAATGAAGTTTATTGAAAATATGCGATAAAAACTGGTCACCATCTTTGACCTTGATGTTACTTCTACTGCCATACATATAAGCATATGGCAGATAGAGGGCTTTCCCCCCCTCCTCAGTTTTTGAGAACTGATATGGCAACATAGCAAGTCTTCGTTTTTGACCATTTTTAAAGTGCCACGTAATATCGATACAATTAGCAACCTTGGTTTTAGCGTCAGGACAAGGCTCTTCTGAACGATTCAGTGTAATTGAAGAGATAAAGCGACGTAAATTATTCCGTATTTCTTGTCTCGTTGGGTTTAGGTAATCGGTTCGAATACTATCAGTATATATCTCGGGTAAATTGGACAGTTCGTCCGCATTAAACTCAATAGTATCGGTGTTTATGGTGTCTAACTTTGCTTCAAGCTCTATGATTTTGCTATCACTGTCTACAATGAGATCCAGAAGTGTTTTACTCGGCGTAGATTTGTAGTAATCACGTAGATTGTCTCGGCTTTCTTGTTGTTCGAATAACTCAGCTTCAAGCTTTAATTTCTGCTGTTCTGCAAGGGTATTATGGCTTTTACTAGACTCTGAAAGATAAGCGTCCTTACAAATTTCAAGAGTCAGTAGATCGAGCATGTTAACATTATAAACTTCTCTTGCATGCTCCCCCTTCATTGCTAAGTTACACACGTAGTTGGCCCTGTCTCCCCCTTTATCGACAAAAACCATTGCACCACCGCAAGTGCCACAACGAGCAATACTTTTTAATAAGGGAATCTTACCGCTTGCCGTATCTCTACCTTGCTTTTTTGTTTTTTGAATCTGGAGTTTACGAAATGTATCATCATCGATTAACGATGGATAATAGCTTTTCAGGACATGCTCAATGCCTTCAATCGTATATTTTTTCTCACCTATCAAAGAACGTTTGCCCCACAATTGACTGATAGCAATGTAATCCCACGTCTTTGCCTGTTTTACCCCACCTTTCCGTCTTGTTGGTTTGTACTCAAAATTGGCATCTAGATACTGCTTTATTTTTAAATCCCCGAAGCCAGCAATACGCATCTCAACAGCCTTTTTTACGCCTTCAGCGTTGATGTTGAACGAGTGGGTGCTCTGGTCTATCCAAAACGGTGCACGCCCTAAAGCACCTTGCGGCTTTCCTGTCTCGTGCCAGCGACTTAAAGCAAGTTTTGAAGCAGCGACAATACGCTTCGATTTAGTTTCAGACTCTTCATTCGCTCGCTGCATTGTAATCAACGAAACGATAAGATCTGCCGTCAAGTTTTGGCTCTTAGCATCAAACATCTTGTCATCAATATGGGTATACACACGTACACCACGATTGATAATGCTAAGTAACTGCTCCATTGCAACATTTACAGTTTCTCTGGAAAGGCGGTCAAGTGAGAAAACGACCAAAATACTGCCCGGAGGAATTTCCCCGCTTTCTATCCTAGATAAAACAAGCCCAAGAGCGCCTTCTTTATGTTTGCCATGGTATGCGCTCAATCCGTGATCTACGAAATTCTCATCATCGATAGGAAGGTTGTGCTTCTCGGATAATTCTTCAAGGACACTTCTCTGCTGTTGTGTTTCTAAGCCAACACCTTGTAACTGTTTAGTGGTACTAATACGAGCGTAATTATAAATTTTTGGGATAGTTTTCATACTTAAGGGGCTTCACTACAGAATCTAAGCCCTCAACCTTGAGAGCTAAACAGAGCTGCATTAAATCACCTAACTCACCCGAAGGAAACTGTTTTTTATTAGCAAACCACAGCAAATATTCTTCAGGTAAGTCAATCAGTGTACGACCCGCGTACTTTCCAAATGGCATCTGCATTCGAGCCAACTTAATCAGGTTCTCTTTCTCTAGCATTATTCGGTCTTTACTATGCGTCATCTATGTTGTGTAGAGTATCACCTAAACGTTCAACCCAATAGTTGATCGCGTCTTTGGCATCATCCAGCGAATCAATCATGGTTGAAAAATCTTTGTTACCCGCTTCACGGTCGATAGCTGCAAACAGTGGTGTGCCCTCTTGAGCATCACTGACCAATAACTCTACACTCGCACTCCCAACATTGGTGTGCTCACCAGTCGTGACCTTAGATATGGTTGACATCGCAAGGCCAAACGGCAGAACGCTGCTCGTTACAGCTAAGATCGGATTGGGCGTTTCAACGTTACTCAGAGCGATACTCAAGCGGAGCGTTTTTCCTGTCGGTTCATCGACAATCGTTTTATGAGGCGATATTTTATCTTCCAAGCGCGCAACCATGTGCTCAGTGAGTTCCTGAATCTCTTCCTGATCCAACGAACCTTCTTCTGTTAAAACAAAAATTTGGTCGATCACTACAGAATCGTAGTCATCTAACTTGGATTTCAAACGCTGCGCGTCACGTAGCCCAACCCTTGCCCAAACCAAGTCGACGCCTCCGTCAGGCCCAGCCTGAAAATCTTCGTAGCTGGTAAATTTAGTAGCGGTTCTAATTGGGCCGCCTGCACAACCAAGCAAGAAAATGCTGGTTGCAACAAGCAAAAGGACTTTTAAAGGGTTCATAACGCACTTAGTCAAAATTAAGGAATCTAATTAAGTATGACATACCCTATGTGAAAAGGTTGTAGAAAAAGGGGGTTAAAAATCAGAGCTAACTCTAAAATTAATCATGTTGAACAGTGTGTGCGTACTCTACAATTACCTGATTTCCTTCAATATAAGCATTTTGGATCTCACCATCAACACTCATTCTACTTTTCAGGTAGACCACTTTAGGCCCCGATTCATTGACCTCTTTTAGCGAGGGGAATACATTCCTTGGTTCCAAATGAAGTAAACGACAAAAGTGACTAATGAAAGACATGGTTAATGGAGTCTCCCCTCTTAGCACTCTTGAGAAATCAAGCTGGTTCATGCCTAGCTTTTTTGAAAACTCCATCTGCGTAATTCGCATTCTCGATTTTTGTGACATCCACGTTTGATACAACGCGTCTCTGTCTAGTTCTGTGAATTCCATACCGACTCCTTTATATAATTCATACCAATCAATTTTCCAGTTTTTCATACATGGCTTGTCAGGGTTCGGTTAGTGGAAACCAAAGGTTTGGTTTTGATATGCGTACAATTGTTGTACAGAGCAAAACGGAACAAGCCAAATTCATTCACAAAAACGATTAGAGCAAATGCTTTCTTTATTTATATCAATAATTTATACGTTAACGAACTAAACATATGGCAAGTTAATTTGTATTAAGAATTAAAAGTTCGAGATTGGCATTCCACATTTAAATCGATTGATTCGCATTTATAAAACTGGTTGGCTACATTTCGGTTGCTCAAACGCACTTCTGGCAAACTATTTGAAAGAATAGGACGCAAAGCCACCGGCCTGTCGACAAATATTCTGTCTATGATAGCGGGGCCGCCACTTAATAGGATTTAAGTGTAAATGCATGCCGGAGTGTTCTCTTTTTTGTCGGCCAAATACAGTAAGGACAAATAATGAAACAACTCCCAAAAAAATCACTCATCGCGCTATCGCTTCTTAGCGTAAGCGGTGCAAGCTTCGGTCACGGTTATGTCTCTGCATACAACAATGGCGTTGCTGAGAGCCGTGTTGCCCTATGTAAGTTCCCTGCGAGTGATACGCAAGAGAAAAACACCAACTGTGGTGGTATCCAATACGAACCACAAAGTGTAGAAGGCCCTGAAGGCTTCCCGGAAGTCGGCCCTGCTGATGGAAAAATTGCCAGTGCGCAATCTTCTTTAGCAGCAGCGCTAGACGAGCAAAAGGCAGACCGCTGGGTTAAACGCCCGATCAAGTCTGGTTCTCAGTACTTTGAGTGGACGTTCACAGCTAACCACAAGACTCGCGATTGGAAATATTACATTACTCAACCAGACTGGAATCCAAACCAGCCTTTGGCTCGCAGCTCTTTTGACTTAACGCCATTCTGTGTTGTTGAAGGCAATATGGAACAACCACCGATGCAAGTCAGTCACTTGTGTAATGTACCAGAACGCGAAGGTTATCAAGTGATCCTTGCGGTATGGGATGTAGGTGACACTGCTGCGGCTTTCTACAACGTTATCGACGTGAAATTTGATGGCGACGGCCCTATCATTCCTGATTGGGATCAAGGTGGTCAAATCAACCCGACACAAGACCTGAATGTTGGTGACGCTGTTTATACGCGTGTATTTGACCAATCTGGTGAGAACGCTTCATACAGCACAGAGCTTGTGATTGAAAGTTCTGATCAAGGCAAAGCCAATAACTGGTCTTACGCACTTGCCTCTAAGATCAACCAAGAGCAGACGCAAATCAAAGCAGGCCAATTGAACGACCAAGGCGATTTCGCACCCGTTTACGGCACTAACCCTGTTTATCTAAAAGCAGGCTCTGGCTTTAACAGTGTAGAAATCGGCTACAAGATTGATACTCCAGAACCCGAGCATGAGCTAGAAGTCACGGGCTTAGAATCAGAGTACATTATCGATGAGAGCCAACCTACTCAGCTTGATCTTACGTTAGCGGCAACAGGCGATATCCAAGCTGAGCTTACCGTGTACAACCACCACCGTGAAGCACTTGCATCTCAGAAATCAGATCTAACAGATGGACAAGTTGAAGATGTTCAACTGACTCTTTCTAAGTCTGAAGCTGGCCACCACATGCTTGTGGTTGTGACGAAAGATGACCAAGGCAACTTAGTGGATCAGAACACACTTGATTTCCATCTAATGGACGAGCAAACACCGCCACCAGCGGGCGATTACGACTTCGTGTTCCCAGAAAGCATTGAATCTTATACTGCAGGAACAAAGGTTCTGAGCAGCGATGGTGGTGTTTATCAGTGTAAAGAGTTCCCATACTCTGGTTACTGTGTTCAATGGGCTCCAACAGCAACTCAGTACGAACCAGGTGTCGGTTCACACTGGCAAGATGCTTGGAACAAAGTGGACTAATTGTTAGCGAGTTACTTACCTTCAAGTATGTGAGCTTGTGTAATTAGCCAAACAAAAACGGATGCCCAGAGCATCCGTTTTCTTATTCAGCAACAGCAGAAATGCGGTTATCAAAGTAGATAGTGGTCTGCCAACAGAGCCACAAACAAGATCATGAGATGATAGATGGAGAACTTAAAGGTCTTCATTGCCATATTGGGCTCATCACGATACTTAAGTACCCAAGCGTGATAAACAAACCCGCCGTTAAGCACCAATGAAGCGCTCAGATATATCCAGCTGCTCATGCCAACCAATACAGGCAATATACACACGATGCTAAGCAACAAGGTATAGAGCAAAATGGAAGTCTTAGTATATTCGATTCCGTGGGTTACAGGCAGCATGGGGATGTTCACTTTGGCATACTCGTCACGACGATGAATTGCCAGCGCCCAGAAATGAGGAGGTGTCCAAATAAAGATGATCATCACCAACAACCAAGCATTTGAATGCAGTTCATTGGTAACCGCCGTCCAGCCCAGTAACGGAGGCATTGCACCAGCGATCCCTGCTATCACAATGTTTTGCGGCGTTGCTCGCTTCAAGTACATGGTATAGATGACCGCATAGCCCAATAAACTTGCAAAGGTTAGCCAAGCCGTGAGTTGATTGACCCACACCACTAACGTAGCGAACCCAAATAAGCCGATACCTGCTGCAAAGCTAAACACACGCACACTACTCAGCTCACCGGATGGTAAAGGGCGTCGATTTGTTCGAGTCATCTGGGCGTCGATCTTTTTATCGATCAAATGGTTAAACGCAGCCGCTGAACCTGCCATTAACCCTATCCCAATCATTCCGAACAAAGTTTGTTGCAAAGGTAATCCATTCGGCACGGCCAAACACATCCCAACCAATGCTGTCAGCAACATCAAAGCCACCACTTTAGGCTTAGTCAGCGTTAAATAAACTTTCCAAGTGGCTTTGTTTTTTTCAGCCTTTTCGTTACTTAAAGTTATGTCATTATTGGCTGTTATCTTATGAGTTAAGGCTGCGTCTTGAGCCACCACTTCATACTGTGTTGACGTTCTACTGACCATGATTACCTCCTTGTAATACACTGTTCTTCACCAAGCTCTCACTCGGTTTGCGTTGCCACACCACAAAATTGGTTACAACCATGCTGATGAGCAACATTGCTGCGACTAGGTTATGCAAAACCGCAACTGAGATTGGCAGGTGAAACCATACATTACTGATCCCAAGGCTGATTTGAGTAAACAACACTATTGCGACAATCATGCTCAGCTTTTGGTGAGGCACTTGGCCAAACTTCCATAACTGGTACACGACCATCAGCACCGTTAATGTCGCCACAATAGCCCCGAACCTGTGCATGACATGTATGGTAAGCCTCGCGGGATACTCCAACACACCAAATTCATAGTTATCGTGTCCGTGTTGAGCAAAATCGAACGCATTTTTGAAATCGAGGTAGCTCATCCAGTTACCTTCACAAATAGGCAATTGGGTACACACCAAAGCGGCATAGTTTGACGATGTCCAACCACCAAGCAGTATCTGCCCAACCACAATGAGTAACCCAAACAACGCCCAAAATTTAAGTGTTGGAGAATAAGAAGCCTCGCCAAAACGGCTTTGGAATTGAGACAAACGGCAGTAGAGCAGACACAACAGTGACAGCAACGTGAAGCCCCCCATCAAATGCGCCATAACCACAACGGGCATCAACTTAAGAGTCACCGTCCACATTCCAAGCAAAGCCTGAAAAATCACAGTGGCAGAGATAAGTAATGGAAGACCAACTGGTGTGATGTTCTTTTTAATACACCAAGCTACAACGACAAAGATAAGCAACCCTAATGTTCCTGCAAAGTAGCGATGGAGCATCTCTATCCACGCTTTGTCTGCTTCAAGAGCTCGCTCTGGAAATTGCAGATTGGCTTGACTCACCGCTTGGGCATCAGACGGAACGGTGATCTTACCGTAACAACCCGGCCAGTCAGGACAGCCAAGGCCAGCATCAGACAAACGGGTATAAGCGCCGAGCACAATCACGGTAAGGGTTAACAAGATAGTTAATCTCATCATGTGCATGAGTAAATCAGGGGCTTTATTCTGCATCGTTTATCTCCCTATACTTATTCCCTTTTCGCTAACAACACTCAGCATTAACGCAATCTGCTAAAGCTCATCAACTCAAGCTTATCAACTTAAGCTGATTAACTACCCAACTCGTGACAGCTTAAGTAGCTTTCTTAAATCATGAATCATACCTTTGGATTGCCCGACTAACTGCGACGGTTCCGACACGCTTTTGTACTCCATAACCAACTGTCCTAGCGGGTCAATAATGACAATGGAAGCCGGCGAAAACTCGGTGCTTAACTGATCACCACCAGCTAACAAAGATAAATCAGGCTTGTTGAGCGAACCCGACAACGAGTTACCTTCTGAGACGAAAACAACGGCGGTCACTCGCTCTTTGTTTTTCCCTAACGCTAAGTAGCTTTGATTCAAATAATGAAGCTGTTGTTCACACAAGCTTTCGCACTCCATCGGTGCGATATACCCCACAACCCAACCCTCTCCTGCCATGGGTACCGTTACGCCAAAATCCGCTAGTGTAATTCTTGGTTCTACCAATTCGCCTGAGTTAGTGACACCTGACGTATACCAATTCTGATCCAACACAGTTTTGGCGATAATGGCTGGCAAAGCGAAAATTAAAACGAGTCCGATTAATACCAAGCGTCCTTTAGTACGACGGCTTCTGAGCTCAGCCATGTTTGCCTCGGTAATTTCCCTGTTCACTTGTGCTTGAGATTTATCCATCCTTATTCCTCGTGATAGGTGTTGCTTTTAGGTACCGATAGCCAATCAACAACATCAAAAACAAAAGTACCGCAGCCATAACAAACCATTGAAATGAGTAACCAAAATGCTTCTCAGACCTCATCGCCGTTGGACGCCATAACATTTCATAGGGCCATGAATCTAAACTCTGAGGTTGGAAGACAAAGGGCAGCACTTCTTGTCCTGTATACTGTGATAACGCTGCTATGTTTAGGTTTTGGATTCTATTCGGTGTCGTATTTTCTAAACCCAACTCATGACTTAAAGGATTAACCGAGCGTGTATACAAGCGCCCTGACATCTTGGTTGGTACAGTGATAGTTCCTAGCTGCGGTAGCTCTCTTCTGTCATTACTTGCCGGAACAAACCCAAGATCGATCAACAACTGGTTTTCATCTTCAAGACGAACCTTACCCAACATGTAAATCACATACCCTACCGTTCCTTGGTTTATCTGGTTGTCTAACAAGAGCATCAAGCCACTCGTATTGACTAATTCAACATCCGCCTTTAACCCGTTTAGGGGTTGAGGATTTAATGACTCTTGATTAGATAAACTTAGCTCTCGCATCTCAGAAATAACGACATCTAAAGGTTGTGACGATAGCTGCGCTCTCTCTGTTAATTGCTGTTCATAACGTAATTTCTCGTTACCACGATCGAGTTGCCATAAACCTAACTTGATTAAAACGCCGACTGAAACCACAGTTAAAACAACCGCTATCCAAAAACCTTTACTGCGGAACTTGTGTTCATCATCAATCAATCGGTTTGGAGTTATCACTATGGCGTCATCTACCTTTGTTCTGTTATTTAAAGTCGTATTGGTCGCTTTGCTGTTTTTTATCGCTTTCAATTTGATGAAAGGTCTAATCCAAATCGCCTCAGGTAAACACAATGGAAAAAGACTCAGTTACTTCTTGGGTCGTCGTGTCATGTGGTCAGCCGTTGTCGTGCTACTTTTATTACTTGCTTTGGGATCAGGAGTGATAACTCCTAACCCTCGCCCCTATTAATCCCCGATAGGCTCAGCAGTTAAAGCACATAGACAAATACAAACAGGCCTAACCAAACCACATCAACAAAGTGCCAATACCAACTGCCCGCTTGGAACGCAAAGTGGTCTTTCGGAGTGAAGTGGTCTTTCGCAACCCTTGCCAGCAACACAATCAAAAAGATCGTCCCTAAACAGACATGTAAGCCATGAAACCCAGTCAGCAAAAAGAAGGTATTACCGTAGATGCCAGACTGAAGTGTCAGCCCCATCTCTTGATAAGCGTGAAGATACTCTTCAACTTGGAAGAACAGGAAGAAGCCAGCCAGAACAATGGTTATCTCCAACCACACGATCAAAGCCATACGCTTATTTTGTTCAAGACTGATATGTGCCATGTGCAGCGTCACAGAGGAAAGCAGCAGAATAATGGTGTTCTTAAGCGGGATACCTTGCCAAGGCATGGCTTGTGTCGTTACGCCATCAGGGGTCGTCGTTAGTGGCCAAATTGATTGGAACATCGGCCACAATACTTCATGGGTCATTTCATTATTGCCCGCACCACCAATCCAAGGCACAGAAATCATTCGAGCATAGAAAAGCGCGCCAAAGAAAGCGCCAAAGAACATGATTTCGGAAAAGATGAACCAACTCATTCCTTGTCTAAAAGAACGAGAAATCTGCTCAGAATAGAGACCACTCAATGATTCTGTGATCACATTGCTAAACCAACCTGCGAGCATGTAAAGCAGCACAGCAAACCCGACTAACAACACCGCTTTGCCAAACACACCACCTGCGGCGTCGGTACCCATGTTTTGCACCGTCAAGCCAGCGCCAACCGCGACCAAAAACAGTGCTATAGCACCCACCAATGGCCAGTGACTTTGATGTGGAACGAAATAAACTTCCTTTTTAGAACTCATCGCTCAACTCCTTATGTTGATACTGGTTCTGTAAATCCCTAGTTACTTGCGAGTGTGCTCGCTTTTGGTGAGCCAGATTGTAGTGTGCTCAATGTTGATGTGCTCACTTCAGGCTTACTTGCCTCTACACTCACCTGACTCGTGATGTTAAATAGCGTATAAGAGAGCGTAAGCGTATGTATCGATTCTGGAATATCTGGCTCAATGTAAAATATCAAACCCATTTCTGCGCTCTTATGCCCGCCCAATGGCTGCTGATTAAAGCAAAAGCATTCCATCTTATTGAAATAAGTTGCCCCCATACCCGGAGAAACCGATGGCACAGCTTGGCCAACCAATGAGGTCCCAGAAAGGTTTTTGGCAATGTAGTTAGTTTGAACCACCTCACCAGGATGAACCTCTAACACTCGAACTTCAGGCGAAAACTGCCACGGCATATCTGGCTTAATGTGCGACATGAATTCCACTCGAACAGTACGAGAATAGTCGGGCTGCATTCCCTGAGGTTGCACCGCTGAAACGGTATTAGTTTTGCCATTGATCCCTAAAGCGTCACACATCACATCGTAGAGCGGCACCAAAGCGAAACCGAAGCCAAACATCGCAACTACACTCAACACCAAGTAGCCCGTCAGCTTTTTGGTCGATCGCTTATTGGACAGGCGCTTTAGTTGTTTTTTATCTTGATTGGGGTCGCTTTGCTTATCACTCATGGGTCTGCCCTCTAATCCACTTTAGGTGGATGAGTAAAGGTGTGGTGAGGCGCAGGGCTTGGTACTGTCCATTCAAGACCTTCAGCTCTATCCCAAGGCTTGCTTGGAGCAGGCTCTCCCCCTCTTACGCACTTAATCGCTAGCCATAAGAAAATCAGCTGAGACAACCCAAAGGCAAAACCACCAATCGATACCACTTGGTTAACATCAGCAAACTGAATGGCGTAATCTGGAATACGACGCGGCATACCCGCTAGTCCTAAAAAGTGCATCGGGAAGAACAGTACATTGACTGAAATTACCGACGTCCAGAAATGCCACAGACTGAGCTTGTGGTCGTACATATGCCCAGTCCATTTCGGCAGCCAGTAATAGGCGGCGGCCATAATTGAGAACACAGCACCTGTCACCAGAACATAGTGGAAATGAGCCACAACAAAGTAGGTATCGTGGTATTGGAAATCAGCTGGCACGATAGCGAGCATCAATCCGGATAACCCACCAATCGTAAACAGAACAATGAAGGCAATCGCAAACAGCATTGGAGTTTCAAAAGTCAAAGCCCCTCGCCACATGGTCGCGACCCAGTTGAAGACTTTCACACCGGTCGGCACAGCGATCAACATGGTGCAATACATGAAGAACAATTCTGCAAATACTGGCATACCCGTGGTGAACATGTGGTGCGCCCAAACCAAGAATGACAACAGTGCGATACTACAGGTCGCGTACACCATCGAGTGGTAACCAAACAGACGCTTACCACTGAATGCAGGAATGATCGCCGAGACAATACCAAAAGACGGCAAGATCATGATGTACACTTCGGGGTGCCCAAAGAACCAGAATATGTGCTGGAACATCACCGGGTCCCCACCACCTGCGGCATCAAAGAAGCTCGTCCCAAAGTATTTGTCGGTCAGCACCATGGTCACCGCACCCGCGAGCACGGGCATAACGGCTATCAGTAAGAAAGCGGTAATTAACCATGTCCATACGAACATCGGTAGCTTGAACCAAGTCATACCCGGCGCGCGCATGTTCACTATGGTTACGATGACGTTAATCGCCCCCATGATCGAGCTGATCCCCATAATATGAACTGAGAACACGAATAGCGCGGTGCTGTCTGGGCCATAAGTTGTTGAGAGCGGAGCATAAAATGTCCAACCAAAACTCGGCCCGCCTCCCTCAGTAAACAAAGATCCGATCAAGATTAAAAATGCAAAAGGCAGAATCCAGAAACTGAGGTTGTTCATTCTCGGCAGAGCCATATCTGGAGCACCGATCATCATCGGGATCATCCAGTTAGCCAAGCCCGTAAATGCTGGCATCACGGCACCGAATACCATGATTAAACCATGGACTGTAGTCATCTGATTGAAGAAATCTGGCTCAACAAGTTGTAACCCGGGTTGGAATAGCTCAGCACGGATCACCATTGCCATGGCACCACCCGTTAAGAACATCGCAAAGCTGAACCACAGATAAAGTGTACCGATGTCTTTATGATTGGTTGAGTAAAGCCAACGAGCCCAGCCTTTAGGTGCCGCATGTGAGTCGTGATCGTCAACAGGCAAATCATCATTGCCCAGCGTACCTTCCGCAGAATGGCTCAGTACTTGATCTTCTGCTGGAGCCGATTTCACCGGCTTATTGATTGGTGAACTCATAACTGCTCCTTAGCATCGTTTTGTGCTTGATCCGTTGAACCTTGCGTTCCATCCGTTGAGCCTTGCGTTTCGTCCATTGAACCTTGTTCGTCAGCTGCTTGGCCTCCGCCTTCTTGCTTGGCTTTATAAGCGTTCACATCTGAAGCCTGAACAATGTCACCCGTATCATTACCCCAAGCGTTTCGCTGGTAAGTCACTACCGCTGCGATCTCTTTCTCGGTTAACTGATTATCAAACGCCTGCATCGCCGTTCCACCACGACCATAAACAATGGTGTCGATATGAACACCCACATCGCCAAGCGCAATAGGGCTTCCTTTGATGGCAGGAAATGCTCCGGGAATACCTTCGCCATTCACTTGGTGACAAACTGCACAACGAGTTTTATATACCTCTTCACCAATGGTATTGAGCTCTGCCAAGGAAAGTGACGCACCTAATGCATCTTTTGCGGCTTGTTGTTCGGCTATCGCTAACTCTTTCTGCTCCGCTAGCCATGCGTCAAACTCATCTTCTTCCATGGCATGCACCACGATCGGCATGAAACCATGGGCACGACCACACAACTCTGCACACTGCCCTCGGTAAACACCAGGCTCATCTATCTTAGTCCAAGCCTCATTAATAAAGCCCGGAATGGTATCTTTCTTAACGGCGAATGCTGGCACCCACCATGAGTGAATCACATCATCGGAAGTCATCAAGAAACGGACTTTACGGTCAACAGGCAGTACCAGCGGCTTATCAACTTCTAGCAGGTAATGCGCGCCTTTCACTTCGAGGCCTTCAATCTCTTTGTCACTGGTCGCTAGAAGGCTGAAAAATTCGACGTCTTCACCAAAATAGCTGTAATGCCATTTCCATTGTGACCCGGTGATTTTAACGGTCAGATCTGATTGGGAGGTATCTTCCATCGCTATTAAGGTTTTGGTGGCGGGTATCGCCATAGCGATGAGAATGATGATAGGGATGATGGTCCAAAGAATTTCGACTTTCGTGCTTTCGTGAAAATGGGCAGCAACTGCGCCCTTCGATTTCCTGTGCCTCAAAATCGAATAAAACATCACACCAAAAACAACAAAGGCAATCGCACAACAGATGTAGAAGATCAGCATATGAAGTTCATACACCTTACCACTGATCTCAGTGACGCCTTGAGTCATGTTGTAATCACTGCTAGCGTGCACTAAAGGCGATACTAAAAGCACAACAAAACTCTTCAAAAGCCACGCTAGCCTAACCAGTAATCTTTTCAAAAGATCTCTCCTTGTCCTTCCTAATTGGATACTTGCGATCTAAATGTCGTTGCGAACTGGACAACATTCATTGTTATTCCGGCTACACATGAAAAGGCTGAATCTCAATCTACAACTCACA
The DNA here is from genome assembly GCF_041470505.1 of Vibrio sp. 10N.261.55.C5. Lineage (NCBI taxonomy): Bacteria > Pseudomonadati > Pseudomonadota > Gammaproteobacteria > Vibrionales > Vibrionaceae > Vibrio > Vibrio sp. 10N.261.55.C5. The sequence goes on along the minus strand of NZ_JBFRMS010000028.1, from coordinate 5,440 downwards.
TGGAACTAGCCTGTGAGCAGGCTACTGACCTCATATAAACCCAAGAACTAATACGGTTCAAAAGCGTTGGAGGTTTCCATGAAAGATTCAAAAACGGCGAATTTGTTAAATTTTGTTATATTTATGTAAAAGGCTAGTTAGTGATATCCAATTATTCAAGGTAAGTTTACTTACTAAACAGTCAATTATTTGAAGCGGCTTGATCTACGTGCCCTCTTGCCGTTGGAATTTATTTTATATCGAGTTTTACGATTGCTTTCATGGAAATGAGAATTAATATCACTTAAATTAAATCAACGGTAAGTCATACAGACATTAATAGGTTTAGTGATTATGCAAGATGCAATGAATTGGTTAGCGAGAGACCCAGATCCAAGAACTCGTGAAGAACTTCAACACCTCATCGATGAGGGAATGCACGACGAACTTGAAGACCGCTTTACCAAACGATTAGAGTTCGGAACGGCAGGACTTAGAGGCAAAGTTGGATGCGGCCCAAATCGAATGAACCGTTTAGTTATACAGGAAACAGCAACCGGGCTCGGCCACTACTTAATCGAACATGTCGCGAATGCGACCATCCGCGGTGTGGTCGTCGGTTATGACGGCCGGTTAGATTCAAAGCAATTCGCGATTGATACCGCTTCCGTACTCACGGCTTTAGGCATTAAGGTTTATCTAACCTCGAACGTCGCGGCGACCCCTATCGTTGCCTTTGGTATTGAGCACTTCAACGCTGCAGCTGCCGTTGTGGTGACGGCCAGCCACAACCCACCGGAATACAATGGTTTCAAAGTGTACTGGGAGAATGGCGCTCAAATCATTCCTCCTCACGACGCGGGTATTGCCGCTGAAATCGATATCGCATCAACTAAGCCGCTCCCTTTAATGAGCTTAAGTGATGCTGAAACGCAAGGAAAGTTGGTGTGGTTAACTGAAGGCTATTATCAAACGTACCGCGCTGCGATCAATCAGAGCCCATACGTGAGTGACGAGATCGAATCGGCGAACACCACTATCACCTATACCGCAATGCATGGTGTCGGCGCACAAATGGCCGAGGATCTACTTCACGATTCTGGTTTCCATAAGGTATTCAGCGTCGCAGAACAAAGAGAGCCCGATGGTAACTTCCCGACAGTCAACTTCCCGAATCCGGAAGAAAAAGGCGCGATGGATCTGGTGGTTAACTTAGCAAAAAGTGTCGATGCCGACATTGCTTGTGCCAACGATCCAGATGCAGACCGATTTGCGGTTGCAGTGAGAACATATGATGGCTCTTACAAAATGCTAACAGGTGACCAAGTTGGTGTGCTATTCGCGCATTACTTGTTATCAAAACCTCATACCAAAAACCAGTTAGTTGGTAACAGTATCGTATCTTCAACATTGCTTGAAAAAGTAGCTCAATCCCACGGGGCGACTTATTTCCAAACACTGACAGGCTTTAAATGGTTAGCGAATATTGGCATGCAATTGGAAAATGATCAGAACGACTTCTTGTTCGCCTATGAAGAAGCATTAGGCTACACAATTGGTACTCAAGTACGAGACAAAGATGGGCTGTCTGCTATTGTCGTGTTTGCTCAATTGGTTGAGGAGTTAAAATCTCAAGGTCGAACTGTCTGGGATCTTCTTGCTCAAATTTCATTTGAACATGGGGTTCACACCAACGCTCAGCGAAGTATTGCACTAGACCCAGATTCACCATCGATTGGTTCTAAACTCAGAGCGGCACAACCTAAAGCAATAAACGGTGTTGCTATCTCTGTGATTGAAGATCTGCAGTCTTCTTTGCGCTTCGTCATTGGTGGCAATACTGAAGCCATTAACCTGCCTGCAAGTGACGTACTCATCTATCATCTCGAAGATGGTTCACGCATTATCGTAAGACCTTCCGGTACTGAGCCAAAAGTTAAGGTCTACTATGAGACGGTGACAAAATTTGAAGGTACAGAAACCTACGAAGACACTCACCTGCGCGGTGAGAAGTACATGGAGAAACTGATTGAACAACACCAACAAGAGTTGAATTCATAGCGATTTAGCGCGTTCAACATGTAACGGTTAAATATAAAAAATGGACGCTCGTAGCGTCCATTTTTGTCTCAGCGGCTAACCACGAGAAGATGTCTGATTTGATTCGTCTACGAAGTAAAGAAAGAAGACAACATCCAGATAGCTAACACGATGAAAACTCCGCCCATGACTTTCTGTTGATAGGTACGAAACTTCGCGTTTTCTACGAGAGATTTACCAATCGTACCCACTAACGCCACCAGCAAAAAGTTAAACGTTAAGCCGAGAACATTCAGTAATAAACCCAGAACAAGCATCTGCTGACCGGAAGTCGCTTCAATATTCGTCGACACAAACTGAGGCAGAAACATCACAAAGAAAACCAAGGCTTTAGGGTTAAGCAGGTTGCTGATCAGCGCTCGTTGATAATAGGCTTTTGCAGCAAAATTATCGTTTAACTCCGGCGCATTACCCTGCTCTGTTCGCAGGCAATCCCAACCCATCTTCAACAAGTACGCGCCGCCTAACAAATGGAGAGCTTTAAGCGCTATTGGGCTCATTGCGATCAACGCTGATACACCCATGGCCGCTAATACTGTCAGAATGATTCCAGAAGTCGCATTACCTAGGCTTGCAAACACGCCGACCTTACGGCCATAGCTCATGCTTGAACTCGCAATCAGTAACATATCAGGGCCAGGTAAAAGAAGAAGTGCAACAACGGCAGTCAGGTAGACAGGTAAAATGGTTAAGTCGATCATGAGGGTCAGCATTGATAAAAACGGAGGCGGATTTTATATCAATTACTAACACCCTTCCAGATACAATCAGTTGTTCGACGTTTATTTAATCGAATTAAAAACCAACATTAAGCGACAAAGCCAATTTATTAACTAAATAGAAAAGACTAATTAACTTGCTACCCATTCGATCTCAATCAATGTCGTATCGCCACACTTTAGGCGACCAAGGAAGATATCGCCTCGATGTACAGCCCCAACACCTTTTGGCGTACCTGTCATCACAACATCGCCGTCTAGTAAGGTGGTATAAGAAGACAGCTCTTCTAGGATAGTTTTTGGAGAGTAAAGCATCTGCTCAACATGTCCTTTCTGAACACGAACACAGTTAATAAACAACTCTAGGTTTAAGTCTGCAAGGTCTAAGTTATCAATTGGAACAAAGCGACTAAATACGGCTGAGCCATCAAAAGCTTTGGCGCGTTCCCAAGGTAAGCCTTTCGCTTTTAAGCTACTTTGCAACTCACGCTTGGTGAGGTCTAACCCTAAGCCCACGGCTGAGTATTGGCCATTTTCAACGATAAAGCAGATTTCAGCTTCATAGTGCAGTGCTTCTTGATGAAACGAAGAAAGAGAGGAAGTCACGCTGGTGCTTGGTTTATTAAACACCACCATAGAGTCAGGAATCGCATTGTTAAGTTCTTCAATGTGATCGACATAGTTACGCCCAACACACAGTACTTTTGTTGGGGTTGCTGTTCGTTTCGACTTCATCAGCTGTTCCTGATCGACAACGCTGCTCATAGTTTATCCCTGAACTATTTTTAGAGAGCAGAGTTTAGCGCATCATAAAATGAGAGTCTTCGACAAGATGATTACCGATCTCTAAATTCTGATCTTGAGCTCAATTCATTGATTTGAATACTTTTAGGTAAATATCGGTGTATACCTCGACCGACCCAGCAGGAATAGAGTCATCGGCTTACATAAATTAGAGAAAATGAAACTAAAGTAGGCAGTTAAATTTGAAGAGCATTAAAACGAAAGAAGCCCTCTCAAACCAAAGGCTTGAGAGGGCTTAGCATGGTGTCTAGGACAGTATCCTAAAAGGTAAACTTAAGGAGTAAACACTATGCTAAATAAGTCTGCGACTTATAGGTAGTAACGAGCACCAAGTAGCCACTGGTCATCAGCTTTTTCTTTGTACACGCCAGAACCTTGTAGGTCGAACTGGTAACCAGCAAAGCCTACGAACTGAGATGTGAAGTTGTATTCAGCTTGTAGAGCTGAAGTGCTGTATACAGTTTCGCTGTTCTTGTCGTCTTCTACCGCTTCGTAGTTAACGCTTAGGTTAAGGCTGTTAGCTAGTGCGTAAGATGCTAAAAATTCGTAACCTGTAGACTCTGAAATAACGCCAAACTTACCATTATTCATGTAGTTGTTCGCTGCGTATACAGCTGCAACGTAAAGACCTTCAGAACCGTATGAACCGTAAGTTGCACTTAGTACATTAGAATCAGCAGTCTTTGAATCAGTACCAACATTAGCACCAGTACCGAAAGTAACGTCACCAGTATTGTAAGCGTAGTTCACAGAGAAGTTAGCGATATCGTAGTTCAACGCGATTTGAGCACGGTTGCCGTACTTATTCTCTGAAGCAACTTCGTTGTATTTTTCGTCAGAAACCTTACGACCTTGCCATGCAACGCCAATTGCTAGAGAGCCAGCGTTACCGAAATCCACAGCGTTAGCGTAGCTCACCATCTCTTCAGCACGACCAGTACCTAGATTACCGTGATCTTCGTAGATGAAGTCATTCGCAAATGCGATTGGCATATCTGCTACACCAGCAACGTTGTAGTAAGGTGCCCATTGAGTACCTACTGCTGCACGACCGTAATCATCGTGAGAAAGGCCAACGTAACCAAGACGAGTTGTGAATGACTGATCACCACCGTCTAGCATGTTTAGCGCCCATTCACCTTTAGCATCAGCAGTAAAGCCGTTACCAAGTTCATGAGTTGCACCGAAGTTGATACGTGGAGAAACAGTTTCTACACCGATGTCGTCGCTGTTAAGGCGGTCAGCGCTGTTTACATCACCAACTGCAACTGAAACGTGGCCGCCAACAGAGAATGTTGTTCCGTCTTCGTTGTAAAGTTCTACTGCAACTGCCTGTGTACCAAATACTGCACCAGAAATTGCTAGCGCTAAAAGTTTCTTATTCATTTGTCATGTCCATTATGTAACTGGGTGAGTTATTCACTAACAACCTCGTGCTTACGGAGAAGTTGTTACCTGCATTTAACAAGTAGGCAAACCCTAATATACGAATGACAAGAAAGTTGCATTAAAATATATAAAATAAAAAAAAATCGCACTATAAAAAACAAAAATACCTTATAAAACAAATAAATAATACAGTAATCACTGGGAGCTCTTTTCATTCTTTGAGATAATTACTTTGATTATTTTTGATTTTATAATCACCAAGAAAGCATTAAAAATCTAAACCCAAGGTAACTCATCAGACCATCGAGAGGCTCGCCTTTGCCTTTGAAACATTTTGTAACACGTAGAGCTCAGCTGAAATATTTAGCTTTGTGAAGCAAATCCCAATATGAGCTAGGAAAAATCGTTCAATAGAAAGTTCATTAGAGAAAAAATCGAGTAGGAGGAGG
>NZ_JBFRMS010000027.1:0-77485 GCF_041470505.1 Vibrio sp. 10N.261.55.C5 | reverse complement strand
ACTTTACGGGGTCACTTCATCATGTGAGCAGGCTTTTGCGATTCTTGCTTTGTCGACGGATAGTTTTGTCGACTGATAGCTTTATCGGCCGAGAGCTTTGTTGACTGGAAAGCTAGCGAAGGCTTTCGAAGAATTCATCACTGGCTTCAAAATCACCATTGATCGTCACTAAGGTGCCCGTTGCATCAAAGTTAACAACAAGATTTTTTTGAATCGAGTCTTCATGGCCTTTTGTGTGGTGGTAAATGTAGTACCACGTATCTGGGTAGCCATTTTCGATAAGCATAGGTGAGCCCATAACGTAACGAACTTGTGTTTTTGTCATGCCAAACTTGAGCTGATCGACAGCTTCCTGTTCAACATAGTTACCCTGATTGATGTCAATTCGATAAACCAACTTCTCTAATAGAGAGCAACCGGTCAACATTGTTAGTGCAAGTGGAACTGCAACTAACCACTTTTTAATTCGCATAGTTTGAGATCTTTCTTCGCTAAAATACTGCCTGATAATAAACAAGCTCCAGCAAGAAGTAAAAAGCTCCTTGCGCTTTGAGCTTGTTATGACTGGCAATTTTGAATTAAGTTGCAAAATTGCCAAGAATTTTCGGTAAATTATCAGAAAGTTGCTGAATATGTAACCTATGCTGCGATTAATAACTCTTTTGCATTGGCAAGCGTCGATTCGGTAATCTGGCTGCCACCAAGCAGTCGAGCAAGCTCTGAAACGCGTTGTTGCTCATCAAGCGTGTGCATTTGAGTCTCGGTTTTACCTGATTTCGTGTTCTTCGCTACAAAAAGTTGTTGGTGACCGCAACCGGCAACTTGAGGTAAGTGAGTCACGCACATAACTTGTGTCGATTCGCCCAGCTTACGTAGCATTTTTCCGACAACCGCAGCGGTTGGTCCACTGATACCCACATCGACTTCATCGAAAATCAGGCTTGGTGTATCCACTTTTTGCGCTGTGATCACCTGAATCGCCAGTGAGATTCGTGATAACTCACCACCAGAGGCCACTTTCGCAATCGGCTGCATCGGTTGGCCTGGGTTGGTCGAAACAATGAAGGTCACGTTATCCATACCCAATGGAGAAGGGTGTGTGTTGGTGTTGTTCACTTCAATGGCAAACTGCGCTTTTTCCATGCTCAGTTCGTGCATGCTTTGCGTGATCAGCTTGTTGAGCTCTTTTGCGTAACGAGTTCGAGATTTATGAAGCTTCTCTGATTTAGCAACGAACGATTGGTATTGGTTTTCCACCTCGTTTGCCAGTTCTTCTAATTTTTCATCAGAGCAATCAAGCGCTTCAACTTGTTGTAGTAAGTCTTGATGGTGCTTATACAGCTCTTCAGGTAACACGTGGTGTTTACGAGACATCGACATCACTTTAGAGAAACGCTCCTCAACGTAAGCCATACGACCGGGATCAACATCAATGCTGTCTAGGTAGGTTCTTAACTCGTTGTTGGTCTCTTCGATCTGAATAATGGCTTCAGAAAGCAAGTTCGGTAACTCGGCCAATCTTTCATCTAGCTCAGCTAGCTGAATTAAGGAGTTATTGGCCGATTGCAGAATACCAAGCGCATTAACTTCTTCGCCTTCATAAATAAGCTCGATAGCTTGCTGACAGGTTGTGGCCAGTTCTCCGCTATTGGAGAGGCGCTTATGCTCTTGTTCGAGGTCTTCATATTCTTCCTCCCCAATAGACAGCTCATTTAACTCTTTGATTTGGTATTCAAGAAGTTGTTTTTGAGCTTGGTTTTGCTGGCTATTTTCACGTAACTCTTTTAAGTGGTTATCCGCTTGTCGCCAGGCTTGATAAGCATTACGTGTCGATTTCAATAGGTTCAAGTGGCCTGCGTATTGATCAAGCATGGCCATTTGGTAATCGCTTTTCATCAACTGGTGATGCGCGTGTTGACCATGGATGTTGATCAGCAGTTGTCCTAGCGATTTCAATTGCGAAAGAGGGACAGGGCTACCGTTGATGAATGCACGAGAACGACCTTCTTTTGAGATGGTTCTGCGCAGGATGCACTCACTGCCATCAAGCAATTCGTTGTCTTCTAACCAGCGGGTAGCATGCAGATTGTTCTCAAGTAAAAAAGCGGCACTGACTTCGGTTTTTTCTTCACCTTGTCGAACCATTCCTGCATCTGATCGTCCTCCAAGACATAAGCCTAAAGCGTCGATAGCGATAGATTTACCCGCACCAGTTTCCCCGGTGATTGTTGTCATGCCTTTAGATAGTTCTAGCTGTAAAGACTTAACAATAGCGAAATTATTAACACTTAAATGAGCCAGCATTTTTATTTACCTGTATAACTGAACAATACTGTATATAAGTTCAGTATATACTGTTTCTTTATACAGTAAAGTCGACAGGTGAAAATTTTTTGCGACCGTTATCAGAATTGAGGTTGTTCGTAGATCACTGAAACCGCTATAGATTCCCAACTCAGTCGTTCCTCCCTCTTGGGAGTGGAGGTATAAGGAACTGCAGAGAAGCTAGAGCCGACGGGCTTTTACTGGCAATAAAAAGGCTGACGAATGTCGTCAGCCTTTCAAATTTTCGGTTACCACTGGAGCGTTTATTCTTTTAGAACAGCTTACTCGACCAACCTAGTTTGTTACGTAGAACATGGTAGTAGTTGTAGTCTTTAGGATGGATCAACTTAAGTACATTCGGGCTTTGGTAAATGTGGATCTCATCGCCAGGAGAAACAGGCAGTGAGATTTGACCATCGCAGCTCACCTCCTGAGTTCCACGGTTATCAGGCGATACGATAAGCTTAATACGACGCTTGCCATCCACCACTAATGGGCGGCTTGAAAGGGTATGCGGGAACATTGGCACGAGTGAGATAGCATTTAGGCTTGATGACAGGATAGGGCCGCCGCCGGAAAGCGAGTAGGCGGTAGAACCTGTCGGTGTTGAGACGATTAAGCCATCAGAGCGCTGTGAGAAGGCGAAGCTATCATCGATATACACTTCGAACTCGATCATGTGCGCCACTTGTCCGGGGTGCAGTACTGCCTCATTAAGTGCCGCATTGTGGCTTTTTATCTGGCCGTGACGATGAATTTCCGTTTCAAGTAAGAAGCGCTCTTCTTCCATGAACTCGCCTTTGAGAACATCAGTCAACGCGCTCTGGAAGTTTTCAGGGTTGAGATCGGTTAGGAAACCAAGGTTGCCTCGGTTAACACCAATCACTGAAATGTCGAAACGTGACAAGATTCTAGCGGCACCGAGCATATTTCCGTCACCACCGACCACAATGGCGAGATCGGCGCGTTTACCTAATTCAATCAGGCTAGAGAAATGTTCTTTTGGGATGTCGTCTAAAATAGTGGCGAGTCTGTCATCAACAAACACTTGATAACCCTCAGCACTTAACCACTGATAGAGCTCTCTATGAGTCTGAATTGCTTGCTGATCTCGAGGTTTACCGATAATGGCGATGACTTCAAATGGCTTTTTCATAACGTTTCCAAACGAATTAGGCTTGAATCAAAATTCTTCATCCCCATAATAAAGGCAAGTTGAACGTCTATGCGAGTGTTTTATATCAATTTGGGGCGCAAACACGCCTGTCACTTGCATTGAAAACGAATTCTGGAGATATCATGAGCAACGAAGAAAACAAAGTAACCGAAGAAGAACTAGATCAGATCATTGCTGAAGCTGAGAAAGTTGAAGAAGCTGAACTGAATGAAGACGCTGCTGATGAGCAGGAAGCAAAAATCGCTCAACTGGAAGCTGCACTGCTTTCTAGCGAATCTAAAGTGAAAGAGCAGCAAGATTCTGTTCTTCGCGCGAAAGCTGAAGTTGAAAACATGCGTCGCCGTAGCGAACAAGAAATTGATAAAGCGCGTAAATTCGCTTTGAACAAGTTTGCTGAAGGTCTGCTTCCTGTAATCGACAACCTAGAGCGTGCAATGCAAGCGGCAGACGCTGAAAACGAAGTGGTTAAGCCACTGTATGAAGGTGTTGAGCTAACGCACAAAACGTTCGTAGACACAGTTGCTAAGTTTGGTCTTAAAGAGATCAACCCTGAAGGTGAAGCGTTCAACCCTGAATTCCACCAAGCGATGTCTATTCAAGAAAGCCCAGATCACGAATCAAACACGGTTATGTTTGTGATGCAAAAAGGCTACGAACTAAACGGTCGTGTGGTTCGCCCAGCGATGGTTATGGTTGCTAAGTAATGACGTATTACGTTACCAAGTGGTTGACTGGCGCATTGACTGAATTAGTAGCAGCGACAAAATAAATCACTGGTTTACGTAAAATAAAAAGAGAGGCATAGGCCTCTCTTTTTTTGTGCCTATAACTTGAGAGTCCACGTAAATAAGCATCAAAACCGCATTAAGAATGTCGTTCTTTTTATTTCATTCAGATCAGCGATTTAGAGTTTTGTGTTATGAAACTTGTTGTGAATGAGTAAATGTTTTGATGTCACATTTGTGATGTTTTTGTAAATAAACACTTTTAATTGTTATCTTTATATGTAAAATCCACTGCCATATAGCGATTTTTGTCGCATATATAACTATAAAAGTGCAAATTTTAAACACAACAAACTGGAGAAGAACGATGGATAAATCGCTCTCAAGTAAAATTTTTGTAGGCTTGTTCGCCGGTCTACTTATTGGTACTGCTATTCAGTACCTATTCAGCGGTATTGCTATTTTTGATACGTATCTACTTGGCGCTGCCGAAGGTGCTGGTGGTATGTTTGTATCACTTATCAAATTGCTTGTAGTTCCTCTTGTATACGTATCTATTGTTTGCGGTATTGTTGAGCTAAAAGATATTCGTTCATTTGGTCGTCTTGGTGGTAAAACCTTTGGTCTTTACATTATTAACACCATCATCGCGATTTCAGCAGCGCTAACGATTGGTCTTATTTTCCAACCAGGTGCAGGTGCGAACCTTGCGGGTACGGTTTCTGAGACAATTGCGCTTACAACAACTGAAACACCAGATATCTTCTCTCTTGTTGTTAATATCGTTCCTAGCAACCCTGTAGAAGCATTTGCAAGTGGAGACATGCTGCAAATCATCTTCATGGCTATTCTGACTGGTCTTGCTATCCAAGCTCTTGATTCTCGTGGTGGCCCAGCTATCAAGACATTCAAGATGGCTAACGAGATCATGATGAAGCTTATCGGCCTAGTAATGAGCCTTGCGCCATACGGTGTATTTGCTCTGATGATTCAACTAGGTGCAACACTTGATGCAAACACGTTAATGTCAGTTGCTGGCTATGTAGCGCTTGTTGTAGCGATGCTTGTGTTCTGGATCTTCTTCTTCTACCCAATGATGGTTGGTTCATTCACTGGTATTTCTCCAAAGCAGTTCCTACGTGCAACGCGTGAGCAAGTTCTATTCTCACTATCTACAGCAAGTTCGAATGCAACAATCCCAGTAACTATGCGTACTCTTACTGACAAACTAAACGTATCTAAGTCAGTAGCAGGTTTCGGTGTACCACTAGGTGCAACAATGAACATGTCTGGTGTATCTATCTACATCGCACTGGCAACTATGTTCGTAGCAAACGCATTTGGTCAGCCAATCAACACTGCTGATATCTTCACTCTAGGTCTAACTATCCTGCTTCTTTCTATCGGTGCTGGTGGTGTTCCAGGTGGCGGTGTAGTAATGGTAGGTGTTCTATTGCACCAACTAGGTCTACCACCAGAAGGTCTAGCGATTGTTGCTGCTGTTGACCGTATCTGTGACATGTTCTGTACTTCTTCAAACGTAGTGGGTGACACAGCGGTGAACACTATTGTTGCTAAATCTGAAAACGAAATTGGCGTTGAAGCTAACGAAGAAGCTGAGCTGCAAAAAGCAGAAGCTTAATTCTTAATTAAGACTCAATAACTGCGAAGCCCCGCTCAACCAGAGCGGGGCTTTTTTATTTCTGCTGTTGGGTACTTTGGGCTGTCTGCTGCTGAGTTAAAAGAGGGGGCTATGTTGGTGCGAAGTCTCATTTTTTCTTTTTACTCGCGCTGAATGGGTCATCAGTTTTCAATCTTTAATATAGATCACATATAATAATACAATATTATTATATTGTTCTGACAACCTACATTATGACGACATAAAGGAAACCCAATAATGAAGCTGTCTTACCTTAGCCTACTGACTGCCAGCCTTTTAGCCGCTCCCGCTCTTGCTTCTAATCACGATATTGGTCAACAGTTCAATCTTGACCCTGCAAAAGCACCAGCACAAAACTTCGATTTATCTAAATGGAAAATTAACTTACCGGAGCTGACGACTGAAGGGTCTAGAAAAGGTAAAACGCTGGAGATTGGTAAAAAGGAACTGTCGAATGTAGACACGCCTTACGTTCACCCTAAATGGTTCTACACGGATGCCGAGTCTGGTGCGATGGTGTTTGTGGCTCCGAATACAGCTCCAACGACGCCAAACAGTAAAAACACGCGTAGTGAGCTAAGAGCGATGCTAGCGGATAGCTACTCTGCGCCGAGCAACAACTTCGCGATTTCAAGCCATAAGAACGCGGAAGAGTTTGGCTCTATCGGTGGCCAGATGACGGCAACACTTTCTGTTGATCAGGTGAGCACCAGCGGTAACTATAAGAAAACCGGTGCATTCTCTGTGGTTATTGGTCAAATCCATGGGTCGGATAATGAACCTCTGAAAATTGTTTACCGCAAGTTGCCAGAACATGAGCATGGTTCGTTAACGTGGAACTATGAGTTAAACCCGCCGACAGAGATGAAAAACGCGAAGGATGAAAACGGAAAGAAACTTCGTAAAGACATTCGCCATGATGTATTTGGTCAATACAATCTGAAAAAAGGCAGCTCGGACCCTGCTGATGGCATCAAGCTAGGTGAAGTGTTCTCATACGATGTGAATATCAAAGATAACATCATGCACTTAACCTTTACTAAGAATCCAAACTCAGCCGATCCTATTGTGAAGACGTATGATGTTGATTTGGCTAAGGGTAAGTATCAGGGGCATGATATCGACCTTGGTTATGGACAGGACTGGATGTACTTCAAGGCGGGCGCATACAATCAATGCAACACTAAGAAGTCGAGCTCAGCCTGTGAATGGCGTGGTATGGAAGCGGGTGATTACACTCAAGCGAGCTTCTACCAGTTAGTGCTCAACCAATAATATGGCTGAATCAGTCACCATTTGAACAATATTTAACTGATTAATATCTATTTGAAAAAGACCTTCCACATGAAGGTCTTTTTTTATGGCATCTGGAATAGGGTTGAGGTTTCAATGTGGCGACAAATGCGAGAGTTTCTCAACATTGGAGCCTTAATTGGCAAGGGATCGGTCACTTTTTACCTTTATGTAAAAAGATACGGGAAAAAATAGATTTTTTTTACTTATTCCCTTGAAAACCAGTTTACAGCCCTTATCTATGGTGCATACGAAAGCAAATTACATTTGCACTTTAATTTTGTGTATTAGGGTTGATTCCCTGATTACCACCCCCACATATGTGGGTATAGCAAAAACTTAATAGAAAATATTTCGGAGATGGCCTGATGGGTAAAATCATTGGTATTGATTTAGGTACTACTAACTCTTGTGTTGCTGTTCTTGACGGCGACAAACCACGCGTAATTGAAAATGCTGAAGGCGAACGCACAACAGCATCAGTAATCGCATACACAGAAGGCGAAACGCTAGTTGGTCAACCTGCAAAACGTCAAGCTGTTACTAACCCTCAAAACACACTGTTCGCTATCAAGCGTCTAATCGGTCGTCGTTTTGAAGATGAAGAAGTTCAACGCGATATCGAAATCATGCCTTTCAACATTGTTAAGGCTGACAACGGTGATGCATGGGTTGAAGCGCAAGGCCAAAAAATGGCTGCTCCTCAAGTATCTGCTGAAGTTCTTAAGAAAATGAAGAAAACAGCTGAAGACTTCCTAGGCGAAGAAGTAACTGGCGCAGTAGTAACTGTTCCTGCTTACTTCAACGATGCTCAACGTCAAGCAACGAAAGATGCTGGCCGTATCGCTGGTCTAGATGTTAAACGTATCATCAACGAACCAACTGCTGCTGCTCTAGCTTACGGCCTAGACAAGCAAGGTGGTGATCGCACTATCGCTGTATACGACCTTGGTGGTGGTACATTCGATATCTCTATCATCGAAATCGATGAAGTAGAAGGCGAGAAGACTTTCGAAGTTCTTTCAACTAACGGTGACACTCACCTTGGTGGTGAAGATTTCGATAACCGCATGATCAACTACCTAGTAGATGAGTTCAAGAAAGAGCAAGGTATCGACCTTAAAGCTGATCCACTAGCAATGCAGCGTGTTAAAGAAGCAGCAGAAAAAGCGAAAATCGAGCTTTCTTCTACTACTCAAACTGACGTAAACCTACCTTACGTTACTGCTGATGCGACTGGTCCTAAGCACATGAACATCAAAGTGACTCGTGCGAAGCTTGAGTCTCTAGTTGAAGACCTAGTTCAACGTTCTCTTGAGCCACTAAAAGTTGCTCTAGCGGATGCTGACCTATCGGTAGGCGAAATCACTGACGTTATCCTAGTTGGTGGTCAAACTCGTATGCCTATGGTTCAAGCTAAAGTAACTGAATTCTTCGGTAAAGAGCCACGTAAAGACGTGAACCCTGACGAAGCTGTTGCAATGGGTGCTGCTGTTCAAGGTGGTGTACTAGCTGGTGACGTTAAAGACGTTCTACTACTAGACGTTACTCCTCTATCTTTCGGTATCGAAACGATGGGCGGCGTGATGACTAAGCTTATCGAGAAAAACACAACTATCCCTACTAAAGCGGATCAAGTGTTCTCTACAGCTGAAGACAACCAAAACGCAGTAACTATCCACGTTCTTCAAGGTGAGCGTAAGCAAGCGACTTACAACAAGTCTCTTGGTCAGTTCAACCTAGAAGGTATCCAACCAGCACCACGTGGCATGCCACAAATCGAAGTAACATTCGACCTAGATGCTGATGGTATCCTGAACGTATCTGCTAAAGATAAAGCAACAGGTAAAGAGCAGAAGATCACTATCCAAGCATCAGGCGGCCTGTCTGAGGAAGAGATCGAAGCAATGGTACAAGAAGCAGAAGCTAACAAAGAAGCGGACAAAAAGTTCGAAGAGCTAGTAACTGCACGTAACCAAGCTGACCAAATGATTCACGGCACTAAGAAGCAAGTAGAAGAAGCTGGTGAAGCTCTACCTGCAGACGAGAAAGCTAAAATCGAAGCGGCTATCACTGCACTAGAAGAAGTTAAGTCTGGTAACGATAAAGAAGCTATCGACGCTAAAGTTCAAGAACTTATGCAAGCAGCTCAAAAGCTAATGGAAATTGCTCAACAGAAAGCTCAAGCTGAACAAGCTGGTGCTGACGCTGGTGAACAACCTAAGCAAGACGACGATGTTGTAGACGCTGAGTTTGAAGAAGTTAAAGAAGACAAAAAATAATTTCGTCGCAGAGTAGCCTGATTTCGTTATCGGAAGTGTCCACCTACTAACGTAGGCTCCGCGCTTCCACTTAGGACTCAAGCTATCTGCTTAGAAATTTGTCTCAAAGACTTATTATTGCGGGCGTCAGAGGTAACTCTCACGCCCGTAAATTTGTATTTAGACTTGTCGATCTAGATAATAGCTTTATTCGGCATTTCAGCCGGCAGAACTTTTATCTAGATTGATACACAGACTACTGAAGTGATCATTCGGTAGTAGCAATTATTTTGGTGACCTAGAACATGTCAAAACGTGATTTTTACGAAGTATTAGGCGTAAGCCGCGATGCATCAGAGCGCGATATTAAAAAAGCGTACAAACGCTTAGCGATGAAATTCCACCCGGACCGTAACCAGGGTGATGAGACCGCAGCAGATAAGTTTAAAGAAGTAAAAGTAGCGTACGAGATCCTAACCGATTCTCAAAAGAAAGCAGCTTACGACCAATACGGTCATGCAGCCTTTGAACAAGGTGGCATGGGCGGCGGCGGTGGTTTCGGCGGCGGTGGCCAAGGTGACTTCGGCGATATCTTCGGTGACGTATTTGGCGACATCTTCGGCGGCGGTCGTCGTGGTGGCGGTCAACAGCGTGCACAACGTGGTTCAGATCTACGTTACAACATGGAACTTTCTCTAGAAGAAGCGGTTCGTGGTGTTTCTAAAGAAATCGAAGTACCAACACTTGTAGAGTGTGATACTTGTGACGGCAGCGGCGCGAAAGCGGGTTCTTCTGCACAAACGTGTGGCACTTGTCATGGCCACGGCCAAGTACAAATGCGCCAAGGTTTCTTTGCGGTTCAACAGACTTGTCCTACTTGTAACGGTAAAGGCAAGATCATCAAAGACCCATGTAACTCATGTCATGGTCAAGGTCGCAAACAGAAGACGAAAACACTTAACGTTAAGATCCCTGCTGGTGTTGATACTGGCGATCGTATTCGTCTATCTGGCGAAGGCGAAGCGGGAGAGCACGGCGCTCCAGCTGGCGATCTGTACGTACAAGTACACGTAAAAGAGCACAACATCTTCGAACGTGACGGCAACAACCTTTACTGCGAAGTACCAGTAAGCTTCTCTATGGCTGCTCTAGGCGGTGAAGTTGAAGTTCCAACACTGGATGGTCGTGTAAACCTTAAGGTACCAGAAGAGACACAAACGGGCCGTATGTTCCGTATGCGTGGCAAGGGCGTGAAAGGCGTTCGTGGTGGCGGTGTGGGTGATCTAATCGTTAAGCTAGTGGTTGAGACTCCAGTTAAGCTAAGCGCTCGCCAGAAAGAATTACTGCGTGAATTCGAAGAAACCTGTGGTGGTGAAGCGGCAAGCAAGCATAAGCCAAAGTCTGAAGGTTTCTTTAGCGGCGTTAAAAACTTCTTCGATGACCTAACTAAGTAATTAGATTGTTGATACTTTAAGTTGTTGATAAAGTTAAAAAACCTGCTCATGTAGCAGGTTTTTTTTGTATCTCAAACCTGGTTCTTTCTCTTTCTCTTTCTCTTTCTCTTCACCTGAAACCCTCATCACACTACATCCAGCAGGCTTCTGGGTATTCGACATTAGCACTGTCGAGAGTGAGCACTTTATGGTTTTGTCCATCGAAGCAGTTGTCTTTATCTTGACCTACTCCCGACTGAGGTGTTGCTGTAATCGTATAGGCAGCAGAAGCCGAACTGGTGACACTGAAAACAAAACGACTCGCTTCGGTATCGCAGATCAAACAATCGCTTCCCGAAACAATACCACTCCAGTCATAACCGCTGTCATAGGCTGCTTCTAGTTCTAATTGAATTCGAGCTATGTCAGCGAGTGCGCTAGTTCGATGTCCAGTCACTACGTGGTTGGTATAGCTCGGATAGGCGATAGCCCCCAAAATCCCAATGATGGCAACCACAATCAATAACTCGATCAATGTCATCCCTTTTACGCGCGTGTTGTTGCTGTTGCATTTATTTTTTCGAATCATCACGAGGACTTCCTTTTCACTTATCTGGCTATTTTTCCTTAGTGTTAGCATGTGCGCAAGGTTGAGTACGGTTGCTCAAGTTATTACATAGGAAATTGGGAAATGACTCGCGGGTTTACTTTATTAGAGCTTTTAATCACGGTGTCGGTGTTATCGATACTGATAGCGACGGCTGCCCCGAGTTTTAGTTCTGTCCTAGCTTCAACTAAAATCAAAAGGCTTGCTCCTGAAGTGCATGGATTTTTAATTGCCGCTAGGTCAGAAGCTATAGCTCAGAATCAAGACCTCTATCTGTTCTTTTTGGTATCTGGTAGTTCTGGGGCTATTAATAACTCTGATGGCGATTGGGATATGGTTTTAAGTAGCTCTGCATCTTTTGACCCTAGAAATGTTCTTATGCAGTTAGACGGTTCTTCCTATCGAGACATAAACATTGCCTTTAATTTCTCAGGTCATAATTCAATATCAGTTGATGGTACTAGGGGGCGATTTGGTAATGGAAATATAACAATGGCTCCGGTAAACGCATTATCTGAACAGTTATCTGTAATAGCGTCTATTACAACCGGGAGAATTCGAATCTGTAGCAGTGATCCAAATCAAAATGGACGCAATAACATAGGCCACCATGGTTATGAGATTTGTTAGTACGCATATCAAGGGAAGTACATTAGTTGAGATGATGGTGGCTTCGGTCATTGGAGTAGTTGCCATTGGAATCATAGGTTCAGTCTTCATTACTAACCAGCGTGTTGCTTCAAAAAATAGTTTAGAGCTTCTGCTATCACAAAACTTATTTTCCACTACTCAAATGATGAAAGAAGAAATTTGGCGAGCTGGTTATGACTCAGATTCGGGAATATCGGTAAAGTTATCGGGTGCCATAAATACAATTTACACCAATCAGGTAAGCGCTGATGAGGCGTATATTGGTTTTGCTTATTTGCAGGATAGTGTCTCGTCGGCATATAGGAACATTGTCTATCAATTCAAAGAAAACAAGCTCAATTACTGCGTGGGAGAGTCCAGTGACCTTTTGGCTATTAATGAAAAACCTATAGGGATACTTAATGGTGAGGTAACAATGACATGTCAAAGCTTATTTTTTGAGCGTCAAATTCAAGTTGATGCTTTATTTGTTGAAGCTGAAGAGCTTTCAACAGGATCTTCGGCTTCTCAAAAAGTAGACATTGAGTTAAAGGCGTCTTTAGTAAATGCAGATGTTAGTCATGAAGTGAGAACTTCCGTTGTTCAGAGGAATTGGCAATGAAGCGATGTAAGCAAGGAGGATTTATCACTCTGTTGTTGGTTAGTGTTCTTCTTGTTGGAACATTAATCGCTTCTTTCGGGAATTTTAAGGTTCTTTTCTATCAAATCAAGCGAGCACAAAATGAAGTTCAGGCACGCAAAGCCCACTGGTTAGCAGAAGGTGGTTTAGAGTGTGGCTTCACTTACATCGCTGAAAATGATCTGACAGCTATTCCCAATGATTTAATGGATTATTGTCAGCAGTCGAAAGTCGTTACGTTGGGATCAGAAGCACTCACGCCAAATATATTGGTGTCGAGTTCTGAGTCTTTATCGCTGAACAAAGAGATTAGTTTTGTAGACGCTTCGGGATTAGGAGTAATGCAAACCAATTCGAGTTTAGAATTTATTTCTGATCACAATATCGATATTAATCCTGATATTGCTCTTACTGCTGTTGATGGTATTAACGAGTGTGTATCGGTTCGATTTTTAGATAGTGTTATCTATAAGCAAAAGGGAGGAGGACGTTTGAAGACCATTACTCCAGAGTCACCTCCTTTTTCTACGTTTGAGTCTTGCCAACAAACCACCAATATTAGCAATGATGCAACCATCGACTCCGTTGGGGCGCTGCCTTCAAACTCTTTTCAATCAGATTTCAAATTCGATCCGGATATCGATACGTTCTCTAATTATTTTGGCGTGCCAAAGACGTCAGAGAACATTGACCAGATTAAGCTTGATTATCATGTTATAGACCTTATTGATCGGACAGTTGTCCCCTCTAAGCATATTGATTTGGTTGATGGTGAATATGAAGGAAATAAGTGTAGCAAAGCCATTAATGATGCCTTTTCAAGTGGGGAGAATAAGGTATGGGTTATAGGTGATTGCGTCGTTTATTCACCTGCGATTAATGTAGTTGAACCTATCCCAGGGGTTATTACGCCTCGCTCTTTAGTGATTCAGAACGGCATCGTTGCGAATGGTAACGCGAGCGTATTTGACGGGGCTTTTTATCATCTAAATGATATGACCGTATTCGATAACACTAACTCTCCCGATACTGATACCGACCTACTGAGTGGTTTGTGGGCTAAAGTTCCAGATACAATTCCTATTACTGATTTAGTACAGAGTAATTCGGTTTATATTGGATTTGCTTCTTTTTTCCCTAAAGGAGGGATGTTCTTTGATTCCGTTGGTGGGTTATCGACAATTCAGGGTTCAATCAATTTGGATTATACCGGTGAATACAACCCTCATAGCACTCCTTTAAAAGCGAAGTGGAAGCGAGGATCATGGAATGATTTCTAAGAACTCAGGTTTTAGCTTGATAGAGGTTCTTATCTCTTTTCTGTTGATTGGCGTTGCCTCACTAGGGCTGGTTAAATTACAGGTCTACGCTGAACAAAAATCGGATTTTGCGCTCCACAGCGTAGAGGCGCTGCATTTTGCTGAAAGGCAGATGGAGTATTATCGAACTCGGGCGTCTAATGCGAGTGGGGCGGTAGGTTTAATTCCTTTTTCAGAACTAAATCAGGCGAGTCATTGTCTCAACACAGCAAGTTCAGATCCTTTATCCGGTTTGTCGGGGTCTGCCTATGCCATGACCTGTGAAGTGACTAATGCAAACGGTGCTCTGTCTAGCGCATTAAAAAGCATTACTGTCACAATTGCATGGCAAGATCGTATGAACCACGCACAAAGTATTTACCTCGAAACTATGCTCTCCAAATACAGTGAGTTTGATTGACCCTCAAGCAAACGTTTACTGCATGCCAAGGCTCATGCTACCCCTTTTACTGATAATTTTCACTCCTCGGACATTGTTTACGTGCTAGTTAAAACTCTGTATATGGAATGGTGTTTTTTGTGTTTTTATATTGTTGTGGTTGTATGGTATTTTTGCAAAATATGTCTCCATTTATGGAAAATTAGGTGGAATCTTGTGCTTTTTAACAACGACTTTAATAGAATATGTGCTGTACCAATAGGCCGTGGTCAAAACTTATATTAGGCCTAAACAAAACAACATCACATATGGAGTTACAATGAGTAACCAAGCCGTAAAAAAAGCACCATCGACTGAGAAGATCAGTGGTATGGACCGCTTTCTAAACTTCATTGAACGCGCCGGCAACAAAATTCCAGATCCAGCAATCCTGTTCTTCTGGGCTCTAGTTATTGTATGGGTAGCATCTGCACTTTTGTCGAACCTTTCATTCGACCTTATCAACCCTCAAACGGGTGCTGCTCTAGAAGTAAACAACCTACTAACTGGTGAAGCGCTTGCTAGCTTCCTAGCGAATATGGTTACCACGTTCACAGGCTTCGCACCTCTAGGCATCGTACTTGTTGCTATGCTAGGTGTTGGCGTTGCAGATTCTTCAGGCTTCATTACGACTGGCCTTAAGAAGATGCTTAACTTCACGCCAGCTAAGCTACTAACGCCAATGCTAATTCTTGTTGCTATCGTGTCTCACACAGCAGCTGATGCAGGTTACGTTCTAGTAATCCCTCTTGGCGGTATCATCTTCCACGCTGCGGGTCGTCACCCTCTAGCGGGTATTGCAGCAGCATTTGCTGGTGTATCAGGTGGTTTCTCTGCGAACTTCATTCCTTCAGGTATCGACCCGCTACTAGCTGGCTTCACGCAAACAGCGGCAAACGTTCTTGACCCTGAATACGTGATTAACCCTCTAGCGAACATCTTCTTTACTGGCCTATCTTCAGTTCTTATTGTTGCTATCGGTTGGTACGTAACTGAGAAGATCATCGAACCTCGCCTAGCGAACACGCCAGTTGATGAAGATGCTGAAGAAGCACCTGATCTAGGTACGTTCACTGCAATCGAATCAAAAGCATTCAAATTCGCTGGTTGGGCAATGGTTGCCGGTATTGGTCTGCTTATCGCGGCTCTAATGCCTGAAAACTCAGCACTTCGTTCACCTGAAGGCGAATTAACGGCGTTCTCAGCACCAGTAATGAAGTCTATCGTTCCTCTGATCTTCATCCTGTTTATTATTCCGGGTATCGTCTACGGCCGTGTAGCGGGTACATTCAAGAATAGTAATGATGTTATCAAAGCAATGTCTGAGACGATGGCAACGATGGGCGCATACATTGTAATGTCGTTCTTCTGTGCTCAGTTCCTATCTGCATTCGCTCAATCAAACATCGGTACTATGCTGGCACTTTACGGTGCTGAAGGCTTGAAAGCGATGGACCTTCCAGGTGAAGCAACGGTTGTTGGTATGATTCTACTAACGGCTGCAGTTAACCTTCTTGTTGGTTCTGCTTCAGCTAAGTGGGCACTGATTGGTCCTATCCTAGTTCCAATGCTAATGGTTGTGGGTATCTCTCCTGAGCTATCTCAAGCGGCTTACCGTGTAGGTGACTCAGTGTCTAACATCATCTCTCCACTAATGGTGTTCTTCCCACTGGTTGTTGTTTACTGTCAGCGCTACGTTAAGTCGACAGGTATCGGTACTCTAGCTTCTCTAATGATGCCATTCTCGATTGCGATGTTAATCGGTTGGTCTATCTTCTTGCTAGCTTACTGGGCTCTTGGTATCCCACTAGGTATCCAAGCACCTTATACTTACACAATGTAAGATTGAACTAAGCAAAACTAAGCTTTATTCATTGCTAAGCCCGCACCGAAATGTGCGGGCTTTTTTTCGCTATTTTTTCCGTTTTTTATATCCAAGGTTTTTATATCCAAAACTTTTTATATTCAAAATAAAGGCACTCAGCTTATACTCCGGATTACGGCTAATTGTTGGCCGGTAAATTTAGGAAATCCAAGCCACATGAAAATTCTGCTTTTAGTAGGGTTAATTGTTTTAAATGGTCTGTTTGCCATGTCTGAGATTGCATTGGTAGCAGCAAAAAATAGTCGGCTGAAACGCTTAGCCGAAAAACACCGCTCCGCTCAGGTTGCTCTTGATCTCAAAGAAAACCCAACCCGCTTCCTCTCTACAATCCAAATCGGTATCACGGTAATCGGCCTACTCAGCGGGATTGTGGGTGAGGCGACGCTATCGGCTCCACTAGCCGTTCAACTTGAACTGTGGGGACTAGACCCAACACAAGCGAACATCTTGTCTACTGCGGTTGTGGTGGTAGGTATTACTTATTTCGCTATCGTTGTCGGTGAGTTGGTACCAAAGCGTTTTGCTCAGTCTCAAGCTGAAAACATTGCTGTGTTAGTCGCGCTGCCAATCTTCTGGTTATCTAAAATCGCGACGCCGTTTGTGTTTGCGTTGTCGGCTTCAACGGAAGGTATTCTTAAGTTGATGGGCCGAGGCGGTGAAGAAGATAGCGTTACCGAAGATGATATCCATGCACTTGTGAAAGAGGGCTCAGAATCGGGTGTGATTGAACGCGGCGAACAAGAGATGATTCGTAATATCTTGCAGCTTGATGATCGTCTTGTGAGCTCATTGATGACTCCGCGTCGAGACATCGACTTTCTGGATGTCGACCAACCCGTTGAGCAGATATTAAAGAAACTGCGTTCATCAAAACACAGTGTGTTTCCATTGTGCCAAGATCACCTCAATAAAGTGGTGGGTACAGTGTCAGCCAAAGCCTTGCTGAATCAGGCGGGCAATCTAAGCATTCAAGTGATCATGGGGCTGTCTCGCTCGCCGATCTATGTTCCAGAATCGATGAAAGCTCTGCGTCTACTTGGCTACTTTAAAGAGTCGGGCACCGAGATGGCATTCATTGTCGACGAGTATGGCGATGTTCAAGGTCTTGTGACTCATTACGATATTCTTGAGGCGATTGCTGGCGAGCTATCGAATAATCCGAACGATCTTTGGACCGAGCAAGTGGAAGACGGTTTGTTGGTGGATGGATTGATTCCTATCAGTGAACTGAAAAACCGTTTAGAGCTATCGGATTTTGAGGGCGAAAGCGGGAGCTTCCAAACGCTGAATGGCCTTGTGACATGGTTAATAGGGCGCTTACCGGATGCAGGCGAAGTTGTTCAATACCAGCAGTGGCAGTTTGAAATTATCTCTGTTGAGAACAATCGCATTGTGAGTATCAAAGCGACGCCAATAGCCGATGACATAGAAGACGCTAATAGCTAACAGTTCGACCAACCAGCAAGCGGCAATGGTTCATTGTCTGTTGTTGTCTATTACCTCTTTATTGTTCATTATCTCTAAGATTAGGTATGCTTCACCGCATACCTATTTTCGTTTTTATCCTTTGTTTCTGGAGTTCCCTTTGTCAGACCATCAATTCACCCCTCAAGATGAAATCTTCATGCGACGCGCCATTGAGGTAGCTAAGCAAGCAGAGAGCGAGGGAGAGGTTCCTGTTGGTGCAGTATTAGTAAAAGATGGGGAGATTATCTCTGAAGGATGGAACCGTTCGATTGGCAGCCACGATGCTACGGCACACGCAGAAATTGAAACCTTGCGTAAAGCCGGTCAAACCTTAGAAAACTATCGGCTACTCGATACCACTTTATACGTTACGCTAGAGCCTTGCCCAATGTGCGCAGGTGCCTTGCTACACAGCCGAGTAAAGCGCATTGTGTTTGGTGCTCCAGACTTAAAAGCAGGCGCTGCAGGTACAGTGTTGAATTTGTTTGAAAGCCAAGCCTCATACCACTATGCCGACGTTGAACATGGTTTGTTAGAGGAAGAGTGCCGTGAGCAATTACAAGCGTTTTTCAAGCGTCGTAGAAAAGAGATAAAAGAGAAGCGAAAGCAAGAACGTCTGTTGGAAGAGCAGCGTTTAGAAGCAGAGATGAAGGCTGGCAATAAGAAATAGCAGCGTACTTTCGGCACTCTCTATCGCAAGAGTGCCAAGCAAACTGACTGAGTAACTACATTTACTCAGCAATCATCTGCATGAAAGCGCGATTGCGCCAAATGATCTTCTTCTTATTATTTGAAAGCATACGCTTACGACGGTTTGCAGCAACGGTCTTATCAAGGCGTTTCGATTTCAGTTTCTTCATCATTTCAATGATTTCCTATTTGTCGTCTGACTTTTTAGTTTGGACTAACGATTTAATTATAGTGTTATTCGTTTGTTTGGCCTGTCGCACGCTTGGCTTAAATAGAAGAGCAGTTCTAGTCTAAAGCCAGCATTGCAGTGCAACAGAGCATAATCTTGATTGTGGTGTGCCGTTATAAGGTTCGATTGTTACTGCAATATGACACTCTAGATCTCATCATCATTTTCTTGCCTGCTTCCCTTATCCCTTAGTGACGAAAGAAGAGTCGAAAAAAGACAATAAAAAAGAGCAATGCTAGATGGCATTGCTCTTTTGGGTTTTACTGTGAAGGCTCAGAACTGCTTACTGTCGACTGAGCTGCGCTGATACTCGATTCAGCACCTGAGGTTTCTAAAGGTGGGATCACCACCAAACCTTCAAGGGTCGCTTCTTGTTCTTTATTGCGCTTATTTACATGGCCAATAATGCTTTGGTAATAACGGCGAATGTTTTCAACGTAGTTTCTCGCTTCATCACCACGCGCATACCCATATCGAGTTTGGCTGTAGTACTTCTTCTGTCTTAACAGAGGCAATCTGTCTTTCACATCGCCCCAAGCATCAGGATCTCCTCCTTGTGCCTTCGTGAGGCGACGCGCGTCCATCATGTGCCCGTAACCGACATTGTATGAAGCAAGTGCAAACCAGATCTTTTCGTGTTGAGTGATTGAATCTGGTACTCGGTTCACGATACGACGCAGGTACTCAACACCGCCTTGTACCGACTGGTTCGGGTCGAGACGGTTGGTTACCCCAACACTCTTCGCGGTGGGCAGTGTCAACATCATCATGCCACGAACACCCGTTGGTGAGCGCGCAACAGGGTTCCAGTGTGATTCTTGGTAGGCCAAAGCGGCAATCAAGCGCCAATCAAATTCTTGAGAGTACCTTTGAAATAGCGGCGACCATTTTGGCAACTTGCTGTCCAGTGCACGGATAAAGGCACGAGTATCAACGTAGTCAAAAGTGCCGATGTGGCCGATGTATTTCTCTTCTAGTGAAGCCAGTTCACCAGACTGTTTTAGGTTACCGAAGAACTCAATCAGCAAAGCATACAGGCTTTCATCTTCCGATCTATTTAGGTACCAAGAGATAGGTTGGTCTTCTGTCAGCTCAAATGCCAAGGCAACATCTGGGTACAAACGTTGCGCCAGTGATAGCTCGATAGAGTCGGCCACTGTGAATAAACGTTCGCCTGTTGATACTTCTTTTAGTAGGTCATTGATGTCTGCATTGCCAACCGCGTCATAGATGAAGTCATCGTGCGTTTTCTGCAGCAGTTTGAGTGTTGGTTCAAAGTGCGAGTCTTTCACCACAACCAAAGAGGGCGTCAGCGTCTCGCTTGATACCGCAGCTTCTGATTCAGCTTGTGCTTTTACAAACTCAGCCTGACGCTCATTCTCGAAATTGATCAGTTGTTCAAGGTTTCTCGGTCGCCACTGGCCTTTTTTGTATACGACCTGTTGGCTTACGTAGTAATAAGCAGGTGCGGCGCGATAAGCTCGTGTCAGTTTGTTGTTTTGCGTTAAGCCGGTCGCGATAAGATCGATTTCGCCTTTCTGCAGTGCAGGGAACAAGCCAGACAAACGGTAAGCGGGTTTAACCTCAAGCTTTACACCAAGCTCCTGCGCAAATTCACGAGCTAATTCGTAATCCAAGCCAGCAGGACCATCAGGACCGATGTAATAAGAGAGTTGGTTATTTAGGGTGCCGACACGAAGAACGCCACGATCTCGTATCTGCTCAAGGACACTTTTAGGTTCAGATTCAATCTGGCATCCAGCCAACCCAAATAGGGCGATGGCGAGCAGAAGGAACTTAGACGAAAAGATGAGCGTAAATTTAGGCATCAAAATGAAATCTCGAAAAGTGGAAGCCCCTTTATACCAAACCCCGCAAGGCTGGCAAAGCAGGTTTAATTAAACAGTTGTAAAAGTGGTGATAAATGCAGCAAAAGTACCATTTACGCAGAAAGATAAAAAAAATCACGCAAACGGTTGCTTTTGGTGTTACGTCACAAAAAGAAATGCTTTATAATGCGCTCGCATTGAAGAGGTGGGATCGGCATAGGTTTTTAAACCTTCGGGAATAGCTTCGAAGAAAACAGTTAGGTTTTTCCTTTAACCCACTGAATTTATTCCAATACTACCTTAATCAACTGCATAAGAGACGTAAGCACATGAGAATTTTGCGTGGCTCCCCAGCTCTATCTGAGTTTCGTGTTAACAAGCTTTTAGAGCTTTGTCGTGAATTAAGCTTACCTGTAACAGGTATTTACGCTGAGTTTGCCCACTTTGCTGATCTAACGGCAGACCTAGATGAGTCTGAAGTTGAGAAGCTAGAAAAGCTACTGACTTACGGTCCAACGATTGAAGAGCATGAACCTGAAGGTTTACTGCTGCTTGCAACGCCACGCCCAGGCACTATCTCGCCTTGGTCTTCAAAATCAACAGATATCGCACACAACTGCGGACTGGCTAAAGTGTCACGTCTAGAGCGCGGTACTGCTTTCTACATTGAAACCTCTGCTGAACTTTCTGAACTTCAACTTGTTGAGCTGAAAGCAATCCTGCACGACCGTATGATGGAAGTGGTTTTCACTGACTTCGAATCAGCGGCGGCACTATTTACCGTTGCTGAGCCTGCTCCTTATGCGGAAGTTGACCTACTAACTGGTGGACGTAAAGCGCTTGAAAAAGCAAACGTTACCCTAGGTCTTGCACTTGCAGAAGATGAGATTGATTACCTTCTTGAAAGCTTCACTGAGAAGCTAGGTCGTAACCCGACGGACATCGAGCTAATGATGTTTGCACAAGCGAACTCAGAGCACTGTCGTCATAAGATCTTTAACGCTGATTGGACTATCGATGGCGTTAAGCAAGAAAAATCATTGTTCAAGATGATTAAGAACACCTTTGAAACGACACCAGAACATGTTCTGTCTGCTTATAAAGATAACGCAGCGGTAATGACAGGTTCTGAAGTTGGTCGTTTCTTCCCAGATCCAGAAACTCGCCAGTACAGCTACCACCAAGAAAAAACACACATCTTGATGAAAGTTGAAACGCACAACCACCCAACGGCAATCTCACCGTGGCCAGGCGCATCGACAGGTTCAGGCGGTGAAATCCGTGATGAAGGCGCAACCGGTATTGGTGGTAAGCCAAAAGCGGGTCTTGTTGCTTTCTCTGTATCTAACCTTAAGATCCCGAACTTCGTTCAACCTTGGGAAACTGACTTTGGTAAGCCAAGCCGTATCGTTACTGCTCTGGATATCATGCTTGAAGGTCCTCTTGGTGGCGCGGCATTCAACAACGAATTTGGTCGTCCAAACCTACTTGGCTACTTCCGTACTTACGAAGAGAAAGTAAACTCTCACGCAGGTGAAGAAGTGCGTGGTTACCACAAACCAATCATGCTAGCTGGTGGTCTTGGCAACATCCGTGATGAGCACGTTCAGAAGAAAGAGATCCCGGTAGGTGCAAGCCTAATCGTTCTAGGTGGTCCTGCGATGAACATCGGCCTTGGCGGCGGTGCGGCATCTTCAATGGATTCTGGTTCTTCTTCTGAAGATCTTGATTTCGCTTCTGTACAACGTGAAAACCCAGAGATGGAGCGTCGTTGTCAGGAAGTTATCGACCGTTGTTGGCAGCTTGGTGATGCGAACCCAATCGCATTTATCCACGATGTGGGCGCGGGCGGTATCTCGAATGCTCTTCCTGAGCTAGTCGACGATGGCGAGCGTGGCGGTATTTTTAATCTACGTGACGTGCCAAACGATGAGCCGGGCATGAGCCCACTTGAGATCTGGTGTAACGAATCTCAAGAGCGTTATGTAATGGCGGTTGCTGATAAAGACATGGCAACGTTCGACGCGATTTGTAAGCGTGAACGTGCACCGTACGCAGTGGTTGGTAAAGCAACTGAAGAACGTGATCTGAAATTAGAAGATTCACACTTCGACAACACGCCAATCGACATGCCAATGGACATCCTATTAGGTAAAACACCTAAGATGCACCGTGACGCGAAAACGCTAAAAGCTAACAACCCTGCGATTGACCGTTCTGGCATCGAGATGAACGAAGCGGTTGACCGTGTTCTTCGCTTGCCAACAGTCGCTGAGAAAACATTCCTTATCACCATCGGTGACCGCTCGGTAACAGGCCTTGTAGCTCGTGACCAAATGGTTGGTCCATGGCAGGTTCCTGTTGCTAACTGCGCAGTAACAGCGGCAAGCTACGACTCTTACCACGGTGAGGCTATGTCTCTTGGTGAGCGTACGCCAGTGGCACTTCTAGACTTCGGCGCATCGGCTCGTCTAGCGGTTGGTGAAGCAATTACTAACATCGCAGCGACCAACATCGGCGATATCAAACACATTAAACTGTCGGCTAACTGGATGTCTCCAGCAGGTCACCCAGGTGAAGATGCAGGTCTTTACGAAGCGGTTAAAGCGGTTGGTGAAGAACTATGTCCAGCTCTGGGTCTAACTATCCCAGTGGGTAAAGACTCAATGTCGATGAAGACTAAGTGGGAAGAGAATGGCGAGCAGAAAGAAGTAACGTCTCCGCTATCTCTTGTTATCACTGCGTTTGCACGTGTTGAAGATGTTCGTAAGACGATTACTCCTCAGCTTCGCACTGACAAAGGTAATACAAGCCTAGTTCTTATCGACCTAGGTAACGGCAAAAACCGTATGGGTGCAACAGCACTTGCACAGGTTTACAAGCAGCTTGGTGACAAGCCAGCAGACGTAGACAACGCAGCGCAACTAAAAGGTTTCTACGAAGGCGTTCAAGCACTTGTAGCGAACGACCAAGTTGTCGCTTACCACGATAAAGGCGATGGTGGTCTATTCGTAACGCTAGCAGAAATGGCATTCGCAGGTCACTGTGGTGTTAATGCAAACATTGAAGCGTTAGGTGAAGACACGCTAGCAGCACTGTTCAACGAAGAGCTAGGTGCAGTAATCCAAGTCCGTAACGACGACCTAGACGCAGTACTTTCTACTCTTGCAGCTAACGGTCTAGAAGCATGTTCTCATGTGATTGGCAGCGTTGTTGGTGAAGGGGAAGCATCAGATGAACTAGTGATTAAGTCTGGCGAGTCTGTAGTGATTGAACGTAACCGTACTGAACTACGTACTATCTGGGCTGAGACAACGCACAAGATGCAAGGTCTGCGTGATAACCCAGTATGTGCTGACCAAGAACATGAAGCGAAGAAAGACAACTCGGACCCAGGTCTGAACGTGAAACTGAGCTTTGACGTAAACGAAGACATCGCAGCACCGTTCATCAACACAGGTGCTAAGCCTAAGATGGCGATTCTACGTGAGCAGGGTGTTAACTCTCACGTTGAAATGGCAGCAGCATTCGACCGTGCAGGCTTCGAAGCAACTGATATTCACATGAGCGACATCCTAACAGGTCAAGCGGTACTAGAAGAATACAACGGCCTTGTGGCATGTGGTGGCTTCTCTTACGGTGATGTACTAGGTGCTGGTGAAGGTTGGGCGAAGTCGGTTTTGTTTAATGACTCTACTCGTGACCAGTTTGAAAACTTCTTCAAGCGTGAAGATACCTTCTCTCTAGGTGTGTGTAACGGTTGTCAGATGCTGTCGAATCTACGTGAACTTATCCCAGGTGCGGAGTACTGGCCACGTTTCGTTCGCAACGAATCTGAGCGCTTTGAAGCACGTTTCAGCCTAGTAGAAGTTCAGAAGTCAGATTCTGTATTCTTCAACGGCATGGAAGGTTCTCGTATGCCAATCGCTGTTTCTCACGGTGAAGGCCGCGTAGAAGTACGTGATAACGACCACCTAAACGCGATTGAAAACTCAGGTACGGTTGCTCTACGTTACGTTGATAACAACGGTAACCAAACGCAGCAATACCCGAATAACCCGAATGGTTCGCCAAACGCTATCACAGGTTTAACAACGACTGACGGCCGCGTGACAATTATGATGCCTCACCCAGAGCGTGTATTCCGTACGGTTGCAAACTCTTGGTCTCCGGAAGGTTGGGGCGAGAATGGCGCTTGGATGCGTATGTTCCAAAACGCACGTAAGAACGTGGGTTAATTGAAAACGATTTAAACAGTGTTATCGGGACAATAACCACAAGCGCAGATCGAAAGGTCTGCGCTTTTTTTGGTGGTGAGTGTGGTGTAGGGATCACCGTATAGTGGATGTGTGTATAACAAACTTTTGGACAGAAATGAGTTTTGGAAAATCAAACATTAGCAAATGACTAATAACTTCAGGTATGACAAATAACTAAACCTGATAGAAAAACTGCCACCAAAGAGCAAAAGACAAGACCTGACCCTATTGTTTTTTGTACGCAAAAAAACAGCAGTCAGTGATAGGGTTTAATCGCCAAATAAATTCTACGCAAACTACCATTTTCATGCCGGGCTAAATGACATGGTTCAGCATGCACTCCCAAGGGCCTCAAAGGGAAGATTGAGCACCTTCTGCCCATTTGGTCAGCTTTAAATCGTCCAAAATAAGCAGCACGCAAGGCACAACAATTGACGCTAGTAACGTAGCCGAGACTAAGCCAAACGCAATACTGGCAATTAACGGGATCAGAAATTGCGCTTGCGTACTGGTTTCGGTTAACAGTGGAAGCAATCCTGCAAATGTGGTTAACGAGGTGATAAATATCGCTCTAAATCGGTCACGTACCGCCTCTCGACAAGCGTCTATCAAGCGCTCGCCTTGGGAGATATTCTTCTTAATAAAATTGACCAACAGAATGTTATCGTTAACGACGATACCCGCTAAGGTAGCAAAGCCAACCAAGCTTGGAATAGTCAAATCGAACCCCATGCCCAAGTGCCCCCATACCACACCAATCCAGCCCATAGGGATTGCCAGCAGCACAGCAATCGGTTGAGTGTAGCTTTGTAACAGGAACACTAAAATAAGATAAATCCCCACCACGCCAAGAGCAAAGAAGGTCGCCAGCGAGGAGCCCGTATCTGAGCTTTCTTTATCCTGACCTTGCGAGGTGAAGGTGATGTCTGGGAATTTGTGTTGAGTTTGCGAGACAAATTCGCTATTGAACTGCAGCATGATTTCACGCGCATTGGCAACCCGCGTATCGATATTGCCTTGCACAACCACAGTGTTCATCCCACTAATGCGGTGAATTCGCGAGAAGGCTTGTTTTCTGTCAAACGTCGCAACACTTGATAATGGAACTAGGGTTCCATTGCCTGCCGTCACCATCAAGTTATTCAACTCATACAGGCTAGCTTGGTGCGTAAACTCATCCAGTCTCACACTAATATCCACCAGCTCGCCTTGTTGGAAAACCGTCAGATCAGTACTGCCTTTTACCGCGCTGCGCAGCGTTTGAGCAATGTTGGAAGCATTAACTCCCATCACGCCAGCTTCATCTTTAAGGTTAACGTGAAATTCGGTTCTGCCCTCACGCAGATCGGTGGAGAGGTTATAGACACCGTCAAATCCCTTCAACCATTTCACCAGCGAGCGGCTGACTTGATTGAGCTCTTGTAACGACTCACCCTGAACCCGAATATCAATGCCATTGCCAGCAATGCCCCGTTCTTTATCGGTAAACTTGAGTGAAACCACATCCGCCGTAGGGCCTACTTTTTGTTTCCAATCTTGGATCAGATCTTTAATGCTCTGCTGCCTAAATTGCGCTGGCAATAGATCGGCACTGACGGTTGCCATATGCGGCCCCGACTCATTAGCATCAGCATTTGAGTTGAACATGATCGTGGTGCTCGCGACCAAAGGTTTTGAGCTTGGGTATTTCTCTGCGTATTCTTGGTTGAGTTCATCAAGCGCGTTTGAAACCTTCTCCACCACCGCCTCTGTCTGGCTCAGTAAACTGCCTTGAGGGAGCAAGATACGCGCCTGCAGCACATCACTTTCCAAGGCAGGCATGGCTTTGAATTTCAGCCAACCTGACGAAATGGAAGCGGTTGAAATCATCACCACCATCACCAATATCCCTACTGAAAGATAAGGTGCATTCATCGCCTTGACACTCACTGGCACAAAGAATCTGTCTCTGATGTTTTCAAAACCGGCAATGAACTTGTCCCGTATAGGATTAGAGCGAGATTCAGTATGGCTATGTGCCAAATGAGACGGCAAGATCAAGAAAGCTTCTATCAGACTAACAAGCAAGGTAATCAATAACACGATGGGAATATAGCGTAGTACTTCGCCCATCTTGCCTGTGAGAAACATCAGCGGCCCTATCACCATGATGGTGGTAGCAAACGATGCAATCACACCTGGGAAGACTTGTTTGGTACCTTCAACTGCAGCGTCAAACGCGGGTAGCCCTTGTTGCCTCTTGGCAGCGATGTTTTCTGCAATGATCAACGAGTCGTCCATTAGCAGACCAATCGCGACAATCAGCCCGACCAGCGTCATCATATTCAGGGTATAACCGAGAAGTTGTATCGCAAAAATGGCGCCAAGGAATGAAACCGGCAGCCCCATGGTGACCCAAAAGCTAAAGCGAATATTAAAAAACGCCCACAACATCAAAAATGCCAGTGCTAATCCCTGTGCGCCATTGCTGGTGAGGATTCTCAGACGCTCAATAATATTGGTGCTGGAATCTTGGGTGATGGTTAAAGCGACGCCTTCAGGGGCTCTCGCCTGTTCTTTTTCAACGATGCTGACGATCGCATCTTTGACCGTTAAGGTATCTTGAAATTGCGTTTTGGACACCTGAAGCAAAGCGGCACGCTGACCATTGAACAGGATTTGATTTTCATCGCTAGTGAACTTCTGCTGAATAACGGCAACATCACCGAGGCGAACCTGAGTCCCCGTCTCACTGGATTTAATCACGATATTTTCGAAGTCTCTGACGTTGCTGCCTAAGTGGTCGAAGCGGACGCTGATCTCTTCCAAGTCATTACTAAATACGCCAGCAGGAGTGCTGATACTTTGCTGTTGTACTAGATTGGACAAGTCGGACACACTCAGGCCGTACTGCTGCAACTTCCACAGCGATACGCGAATTTCTATTTCTTGATCCGCAAAACCGCTCACGGTCACCTGAGCGATCAATGGGCTCTCTTTTAACTTGTGCTTAATTTGCTGGGCATAGAGATATAAGTCCCTATCTGACATATTGCCGGTAATCGCGACACTGGCCACCGTTGCCACTCGGTCCAGTTTCGACACCGTGATCTGCTCAACTCGATCCGGAAAATCACTGATGGCGTTAACCTGCTGTTGAATATCGCTGGTTAAAGTGTCAATGTCTTCATCATCGCCGATTTCCACATTGGCGATGACCAAACTCTCTCGGGCATCACAGCTTAACTCTTTAATTCCACTCAGCTTATCGAGAGAATCTTCCAACGGGTAACACACTTCTTCCATCATCTCAAAAGGTGACGCGCCCGGATAAACGATCCGAACCTCAATATTTTTGGTCGGCGTCAACGGAAAAGTGTCTTTCTGCAGTTTGGGCAAGGCAAAAGCCCCTAACAGCAGTACCGCCATCATCAGGACATTGGCGCCAGTGGTGTGCCGAGCAAAAAAAGCGATCATAATTTGCCCTCTTTCTGAATCGCGTTTAGGGCTTTAAATCCGCTCTGCGTATCCAACCAAAGGCCGATTTTCTCATCCGGTTGCGGTTGTAAAGCCATCCCCTCAACGGCGGGTGAAAGTTTACTTAGCACAACCACATCACCGAATTCCACGCCAGATTTGATCACCGCAACCTGCCCTTGGACGAAATCTATCCTGACAGGTTTGCTTTTCAGTTTACCTTCAGAGACAGTGTAAACTTTACCATCATGGATGGCGTTTATCGGTAGCAAGACTTGTTGCTCCATCATTGGTGCTTTAATCGTGACTTTAACGAAAGTCCCACGAATAAGTGGTGGCTTCTCCCCGGGAATGGCTTGCTGATAGGGCTGATTTACTTGTGCAACCAGGCTTTGGCTTTGAGTCTGAGCATCGATTTCACCGCCGGAGCGGCTGATCTCGGCAGGCCAAGTAATTACTTTATCGCCTGCTTGGAGCTCGACTGTCGCGCTCAAGTTGCTATGAACATCTTCGTCAAGCGAGTCAAAGCGATTGGAATTTCTTAGCGGACGCATTTTACCAAGCGGAAACTGCGCGCGAACCTCAACGGCATCGATGTCATCCGCTTTGAGCAGCAATTCCCCCTTGTTGACATACTCGGCGAGTCCAACCAAGGTTTCGACAATGCGAATATCAAATGGGGCTTTAATTACGGTTTGTTCGAGATCTCGGTTTGCAAGTGCTAGTTCCGTTTGCAAAACCTTTTGCTGCGCTTGATTAATTGCCAGTTGGTTTTTCTGTGTCTGGAGCTGTTGCTGGCTGCTGAGCAAGTCTTTGGTCGCGCGGTCTT
The DNA here is from genome assembly GCF_041470505.1 of Vibrio sp. 10N.261.55.C5. Classification (NCBI taxonomy): domain Bacteria; kingdom Pseudomonadati; phylum Pseudomonadota; class Gammaproteobacteria; order Vibrionales; family Vibrionaceae; genus Vibrio; species Vibrio sp. 10N.261.55.C5. The sequence goes on along the minus strand of NZ_JBFRMS010000027.1, from coordinate 48,350 downwards.
TCTCTGTTTTGGAGATATGCCCGGTTTCACTCAATTTGATTGAGCGGGCATATTCTGACTGTTGTACCTCAAACTCTTTCTCTGCAATCTTGAGCGAATCGATAATGGTCTGATTCGTTAGCATTAGCACTTCAAGCTCAGCTTGCAAACGGGCAATAGTAAGTTGATAAGCGGTGGGGTCAATTCTAAGGAGTTCGCTGTCTTTGCGGATAATAGCGCCCGTTTTGTATTGCTCAGAAACCCACACAACCGCGCCGTCAAGTTCAGACTGTGCCTGCCAGTCTTGAACAGACTCGGTATGTCCATATCCGATGGCAGAAGGTTGGATATTTCGCGGCTCGACTTTCAACACCCGAACCACCTTTTTAGCAGCCGTATTACTCGCATTAGGCGGTTCAGCCTTCATCCCTGGTGCGATCACCAATAACGCGATGCCCAACAAAACAGGAGGAACAAACAGAGCCCTTTGTAACCAGCTATACCTAGTCATAGCGATTCCCTTACTATATATTAGCTTTTCCTTAAGCAAAAGGTAGCACACCAACATAAGCGGATTTGCTTCCTTGATCTCAAAATAAGTCAGGCCTCACAAATGGAGGCCTGATTGAATTGAGCTACTGATTGTTTTTGCCTTTGCCCATGGTATTTTTGGGGTTCACCATGCCTTGATGAGCATTAAACTCTTGTTGAGAGATAGCGCGATCCGCGTTGCTATCTAACGAAGCAAAACTGTGGCTTTGATTGATATTTTTCAACGTACGTCCCTCTTCTGCTCGCTGGGCAATACGTTCTGAGCGTGCTTGATTGAACTCGGCTTCGGTTATCTTGCCATCACCATCGAGATCAAACTGTGAAAATACTGGGCGTGACATATTGTTATTCATGCCTTTATTCATTCCACCAGCCATTGCTCCGAAGGCAATAACGATACCGAGTAACGCGATTATCGTGCTTTTGATTTTCATGACGTTTTCCTTCTCTTTGTTTCACTACTTAAGAATATACTAATGTAAGTAAGATAACGTCATGTGATGTAAAGGTATGTAAAGATGGCTAAGTAGATATCGATTTATGTTCTTATCGGTTTGTAAGCGCAGCGCAACAGAAATTATGAAACTTCTGCCGCTAGTACTCTGGTAAGAGTACAGGCATAGCTATGTCCAAATGGTTTTCAAATTATCCCAAACTTTCAGCCACCGAAACCGAAACCGAAAAGCCAATGATATAAAATCCCTAGCTTCGAAAAATATGGCGATTTTTAGACATTCAGAGTGTTTTCGAACTTTTGCCCAGCAGTTTGCCTTGCAAATATCCAACAGACAAGGGATTACTTTTAGTAGGGCAAATACATGTTAACATTCTGTTAACTCTGACTGGTAATGGGGCAATAATGATTCCCAGAACATACAAAAAAGCCGCTGGATTGAACCCCAGCGGCTTATTATTTTCTAGCATCTAGCATCTAGCATCTAGCATCTAGTGCTTAGATTAGTTGTTGCTGTGCAGCTCGCTGTTTAGCTCAACAGCAGACTTGTTCGCTAGGCACTCGATTTGGCCTGTGATTGAGTTGCGACGGAACAGAAGATCAGAAACGCCAGCTAGATCGCGAGCTTTAATGATCTCTACTTCGTTGCCTTCTTTATCTAACATGCGAACCTTAGTACCCGCAGTCACGTAAAGACCAGACTCAACCGTACAACGGTCGCCCATAGGGAAGCCAAGACCAGCGTTTGCGCCTAGTAGGCAGTTTTCGCCGATAGAGATAACCATCGTACCGCCACCAGACAGAGTACCCATGATAGAAGCGCCGCCGCCGATGTCTGAACCGTTACCTACAACAACACCCGCAGAGATACGACCTTCAACCATGCTCACGCCAGTTGTACCAGCATTGAAGTTGATGAAACCTTCGTGCATTACTGTTGTGCCTTCGCCTACGTGTGCGCCAAGACGAACACGAGAAGTGTCAGCAATACGAATACCTGTTGGTACTACGTAGTCCACCATTTTAGGGAACTTGTCTACGCAATCTACAGACAGAGCACGACCTGCAAGGCGAGCTTCGATTTGACGCTCAGCCAGCTCAGGTAGGTCGATAGGGCCTTCGTTTGTCCATGCGATGTTGTGCAGTAGACCGAAGATGCCGTCCAGTACCGTACCGTGTGGTTGTACTAGGCGGTTAGAGATAAGTTGTAGCTTTAGGAAGCCTTCAGCAACTGATGCTGGCTTCTCGTCAGTAGCAAGAATAACAAGAACAAGTGGCTGTTCAGACGCTGCCGCTTTTTCTGCGAAAGATGCGTTAGCTGCATCATCGTTTGCTGCGAATGCTTTCGCCAGTTCTGCGCTTTGTGCAGCAGAGATTTCGATAGCTTGGTTGCCTTCAGCGTAACCTGACACTTCAGCTACAGCTGCTACAAGAGCGTCGCTTGGGTTTAGAAGCGGGTTAGGGAAGAACGCTTCAATGATTTTATTGTCGCGATTTTTGGTTGCCGTACCGAAGGCTAGTGAAAAATAAGCCATGTTGAATCTCCATGTGTTGAGTCTTGATTTTGCTATTCCAAAACAACGGCTCGAATAACAAGCGCTGCCGTTAGCAAAGTTAATTTAATTGCGTTCATCATAAAGAGAGCGCCCTCGTTATGAAAGGGCGTATCGGGATAAAGTCTGTAAAATGATATTGCTTGTCTTTTGAGAGATAGTTTTCTGCAATGAGAAAACACTGCAGATCAACACAAATTGATTGGTGCGTTAATCAACATTCTCCTGTGAATCCCCTCTTTAGATAAACAGTGCCTTATAAGCTTGCTCAATCCCTTCAATCAACATCTGCATACCGATTACCGCGAGTATCAACCCCATCATTCGAGTAATCACGTTCAGTGCGCTTGGTCCAACGGCTTTAACGAAGCGCTCGCCAAATACGACAGCAGAATGTATTTAATCTTAGATACAAATAATTATTAGAAATAGATAGTAGAGCAAGTGTGAATAAAAAACAGCCAGCATAAGGCTGGCTGTTTGGTTTTAGTGATAGGTGTAGAGTTTTAGTCGTCCGTTATTGCTTGATTCTCAACTAACAGACTCTACATAACAGGCAGATTGTGGGACTCACTTTGTCGTTATGCGTGTTGAGATTCACTCACTGCCACAGCCAATGCAACCGTCGCTCCGACCATTGGGTTGTTGCCCATGCCGATGAAGCCCATCATCGCCACGTGAGCAGGAACTGAAGAGCTACCTGCGAACTGAGCATCAGCGTGCATTCTGCCCATGGTATCGGTCATGCCGTAAGACGCTGGGCCTGCTGCTACGTTATCTGGGTGCAATGTTCGACCTGTACCGCCACCTGAAGCAACTGAGAAGTATGGCAAACCTTGGCGAGTGCGTTCTGCTTTGTAGATACCAGCAACAGGGTGTTGGAAGCGTGTTGGGTTGGTTGAGTTACCCGTGATACTCACATCCACTTCTTCTCTGTGCATGATCGCTACACCTTCACGTACATCATCAGCGCCGTAACACAAGATCTCGCCACGAGGGCCTTGTGAGAAACGGCGACGTTCTGTTTCAACAAGTTCACCTGTTTGGTAATCGTATTGAGTGCGCACGTAAGTGAAGCCGTTGATGCGTGAGATAAGATAAGCGGCATCTTTACCTAGGCCATTTAAGATCACTTTCAATGGGTTTTGACGTGATTTGTTGACGTTTAGTGCGATTTTGATCGCACCTTCTGCTGCAGCAAAAGATTCGTGACCCGCAAGGAAGGCGAAGCAGTGACTTTCTTCATTGAGAAGACGAGCGGCTAGCGCGCCATGTCCAATACCAACTTGGCGTTGTTCAGCAACACTGCCAGGTTTGGTGAATGCTTGAAGACCTTCACCAATAATATTAGCGGCTTGTTCTGCGCTGGTGGCTTTACGAAATAGCGCCAGTGCTGAGCCTAGGATATAAGCATCGGCAGCGCTTTCAAAAGCGATAGGTTGGGTGTCCATCACTAATGCTTTTGGGTCGACATTATGTGATAAACAGTATTGGTTTGCTTGCTCCAACGAGTCGAAGTTCATTTCTGCCAATACGCGAGTTACTGATTCATTAAATTGAGTGTTCATCATATCTTTCCTCTAAATAGGCAAAATTACTGTTGGCGTGGGTTAATAGTGGTCACGGCTTCATCGAAGCGGCCATAGGTCCCTGTCGCAAGGTCGGCCGCTTCATTCGCTGGCACGCCTTGGTTAATCGCCTTCATCATTTTGCCGAGGTTGAGATATTCGTAGCCAATCACTTCGCTGTGATCATCAAGTGCAAGCTTGGTTACGTAACCTTCTGCAAGCTCTAGGTAACGAACGCCTTTTGCTGCGGTTGAGTAGCTGGTGCCAACTTGGCTGCGCTGTGTTTGACCTAAGTCTTCTAGTGCTGCGCCGATCTCTAGGCCACCTTCAGAGAAAGCCGACTGAGTTCGACCGTAAACAAACTGCAGGAAGATTTCGCGCATCGCGACGTTAATCGCGTCACATACCAAGTCAGTATTCAGCGCTTCTAGAATGGTTTTTCCGGTGAGGATTTCCGCAGCCATCGCGGCAGATTGAGTCATACCTGAACAACCAATCGTTTCGATTAATGCTTCTTCGATGATGCCGTTTTTTACGTTAAGAGTCAGTTTTGCAGCACCTTGTTGTGGTGCACAAGTGCCAACACCGTGGCTTAAGCCAGAAATAGCGATGACATCCTTTGGGCTAACCATTGCGCCTTCAACTGGAATTGGAGCTGAATTGTGAAGATCACCCCTTTGAATAGGGCACATTGATTGAATTTATGAAGAGTAGTGCATAATGTTTTCTCACTTATAGAGCCATTTAAGGCCTAGGGCGTTGAGAAAACAGGACGTGTTGGAAGAGGTGCGGCTAATTCACTACAGATCTTGAGTATCGATAATCCAAAGGTGTCATGGAACTTGGTCTTAATAGACTAAGTCCATTTCAAAATGGAGGAATAGCGATACGTCCAACAGTATTACCTGTTTTCGATTCTGTAGGAGTCATTAGCACTGTTCGGAAAGAACGGGCGGTTGAAGCAAAAGCTTAGGTGGAACCCCATCACCTGATGGCTATAGATTAGATCTTCCTCACACTTTCATGCAAGCGAATGTTTAGAGCGATTTCGACTATAAACAAGCTTCATTATATTTCGATAAGTATAAAAAAACGCCAATAACGAACTCTGATTAGAGGCGTCATTGACGTTTTTTAGAAAGGTATCAGCTAGTTAAGCTGCATCTTCTTCTGCGTCTTCAACAGCTTCAAGCTTCTTAGCTTTTTTCGGAGCTGGCTTACGCTTAGCACCTAATGCGTAAAGAACTTCTTCTTTGTTCTTCGCTAGGTACATTGCAAGTTCTTCTTGCTTGCCTTCATCTTCAACTAAATCGCTTTTGCCTAACAGTTCAAAAAGCTCATCAGCCATATCCAGCATTTTGTCGTATGCGTCAGCTTCGGCTTTAGAGGTAAAAGTCATTTTCTCTTCTCCGTTGCGTTCCACCACGTACTTGACGATAACAGCCATGGTTAATCCTCTAAGTTTGATAAATTTTACTGGCTTTTTATACAGTTTCTGATGTTAAAAGTCCAGTTGGAGCCCGTACTATGCGGCCTCAATCTTGATGTGCCGCCCAGTCTTCACAATAACTCATGAAAGATTTCAGCAGTGGGCTTTGATATTTGTCTTTATGGACCAGCATCCAGAATCGGCGTTTCATATCAAGTGGCACATTAAGCGCTTTTACTCGGCCTGAATCGATCGCTCGCTGAGCAGCTAAACGAGACAAACAGGCAAAGCCAAGACCGGCAGAAACAGAGTTGATGATTGCTTCTGTGGTGTTGAGTTCAAAAGATTCATACCAATGTTCGATGCGCGGTGCGACGGCACGAAGGAAAAACTCGCGAGTCCCTGAGCCTGATTCACGTAAAATCCAATGGCTGTCTTCTAAATCGCTTAAAATCACTTTTTCTTTGGCAACGAGAGGATGTTGATTACTAACAATAATGCACATTTCATCGCTGCTAAACTGACTCGAAATGAGTTCAGGGTGTAATGTTTTTCCTTCAATTAGCGCGATATCCAGTTCATAATCCACCAACTTTTGGCAGATCAGTGCACTGTTTGAAATGAACAAGCTTTGATCCTGATGTTGAGTTCGTTCGCGAAAGCCTGACAAAATAAACGGTGCGACCTGATTACCAATCGTGTCACTCGCGCCGACCTTTAGATTGCCACTTAAAGGCTGATCATCACGGAACAAAACATCAATACCAGCAGCACGATGTAATATTTCATCCGCCAATGGAAGTAACTTATGCCCCTCTTGGTTGAGAATTAATCGGTTGTTGACCCGGTCAAATAGAGAGTGGCCGAGTTGTTTCTCCATTTCGCCTAGTGCCATGCTGACCGCAGCTTTAGACAGAAACAGAGCCTCAGAGGCAGCAGTCAATGTCGAGTGCTGAGTAATAGTGACGAACACTTTGAGCTGTTTTATTGAAATATTAGCCATCAGATTCCTAGTTTTACTCTGCTGGTGAAAATGGATTCTGTTCAGTATTGATGAACACTTGTTATATATAATTGGATATTGTTTAACGAAGCGCAAGCGTATTATGGCTTCAACAAGCTGATGAGTTCACAAGTTTAGTGAATTAGGTTTAAGAGAGGCTGACATGATTCAACGTATTAAATATAGATTAACAGGAGCTCCAACACCCATGGCAGGGTTAGCACTCGCAATTGCAAGCTTAGGCTGGTGTTGGGATGGTGTTCTGGTCGCACAAGGTATCTTACACACACCGGGTTTGGTGCAGTGGTTCAGTGCTGGCATTGCGGCGGTATTACTTCTTGTTTTAGCTGTGAAATTTTTGATTCATGGTCACCTATTGCGTGAAGATCTTGCTCACCCTGTTGTCGGCAGTGTGGTACCAACATTTGCAATGGGGTGCATGGTGGTGTCAGCGTCTTTGGCGCCAATCTCTCAATTCTTACAAGAAGCTATGTGGTTGGCTTCTGTGGCTTTGCATGTTGTGTTTCTAACGAGCTTTTTGTACCACAGAGCTAAAAACTTTGAGATTCACCACATGGTGCCAAGCTGGTTTGTGCCACCGATCGGTATTATCGTCGCTGACGTCTCTTTCTCAGGTAATCCAGTTTTAGAGCCAGTAGCTAACGCGACTTTGGTATTCGGCTTATTGGTTTACGCAGTAATGCTACCAATCATGGTTTACCGTTTGATCTTCTCTCACGAAGTGCCAGATGCTGCAAAACCAACGATTGCGATTATGGCAGCACCGGCAAGCCTATCTTTGGCGGGTTACTTAACCGTTACTGCTAACCCTTCACCTGTGATCATTGGTTTACTATTTGGTATTGCAGTGTTGATGACGTTCATTATCTATATGGCGTTTTTCAAACTACTTCGTCTTCCATTTAGCCCTGGTTATGCAGCGTTTACCTTCCCAATCGTGATTGGTGCAACAGCCTTGTTCAAACTGGCTGCGTGGATGCAAGCACAAGGTATTGAAGCGCATTACATCAATCAAGTGTTTGGCCTAGCGTATCTAGAATTGATTGTGGCAACGTTTGTAGTGGGTTATGTGGCGGTTCGTTATTACATGAATTACAAACCTCACCGTGTTCTAAGCGCGGTAGGCAGTAGATTGTAAGAAGCAATAGTTCAAAAGATAAACGGAGCTTAAGTTTTCAGTATTTCATAAGCTTATATTCCTAATCCAAACTCAGCACTTATGCTAATCTGGCTTTATATTGTGGCAAGATTAGCGTGAGTGCACTTTGTTTACTGTTTACCATTCCAATAAAGTTGATACTTTAAAAATCCTCCTCGTTCACTTAATTAAAAGTGACCCTTTAGCCAATCCTTTCGAAAAAGAGCAGATCTTGGTTCAGAGCCCAGGCATGTCTCAATGGCTTAAGATGGAACTCGCCAAAGAGTTTGGTGTAGCAGCAAATATCGATTTTCCTCTTCCAGCAACTTTCATTTGGGATATGTTCACCCAAGTGCTTCCTGACGTACCGAAACGCAGTGCTTTTAATAAAGAAGCGATGACGTGGAAGTTGATGAGTTTGCTACCCGCTAAGCTTGACCACCCTGATTTCTTACCGCTGCAACGCTATCTTGAAAACGACGAAGATGATTCGAAGCTGTATCAATTGGCAGAGAAAATTGCCGATATCTTCGATGGATACTTAGTGTATCGACCGGAGTGGATGGCGATGTGGGAAGCGGGAGAGCCCGTTGCTGAATTGGTCGATGATGAAGGGCAGCAAGAGCACCCTTGGCAGCCGATTTTGTGGAAGGCACTCTACGAGCAAACGCTCTCTCAAGGCCAATCGAAATATCACCGTGGTAACTTGTATCACGACTTCATTGAAGCGTTAGCTAATCAACAAGGCCAGTTACAACACCTGCCGAAACGTCTGTTTGTGTTTGGTATTTCGTCACTGCCTCCTCGTTATATGGACGCATTGAAAGCGCTTGGCGAGCAGATTGATGTCCACCTGATGTTTACCAACCCTTGCCAACATTACTGGGGCGATATTCGTGACCGTAAATACTTGGCGAGAGTGGAAGCGCAGCGTCGTAAGCAGTTTGCTTTGGTTGATGGTTTACCTCAGCTAGAAGGCGAAGTCTCACCATTAAAAGATGGCATTGAAGCCAATATTGAAGACGAACTGCATACCAGCCAAGCGGTCGGTAATAGCTTGTTGGCGTCTATGGGTAAATTGGGCAGAGATAACCTGTTTTTGCTATCTCAATCAGACAGTGAAGAGCACGAGTTCTTTATTGATGTAGAGAGAGACAGCCTGCTCCATCAATTGCAAGCCGATATTCTTGAGTTAGAAGAGCACCAAGACGATCACATCTTAGACTCCAGCAACCACAAACAAGTGGTTGAGCTGGGCGATCGTTCGTTGACGGTACACGCTTGTCACAGCCCAATGCGCGAGGTGGAGGTTCTCCATGACCAGTTGTTAGCGATGTTTGATGCTGATCCAAGCTTAAAACCACGCGATATCATTGTGATGGTGGCAGACATCAATGCTTACAGCCCTGCTATTCAGGCGGTATTTGGTAATGCTCCGGGTGAGCGTTATATCCCTTACTCGATCTCGGATAGAACGGCAGACCAAGAGAGCCCAATTCTGACCGCGTTCATGCAGTTGGTCGCGTTACCTAACACGCGTTGTCTAGCTTCTGAACTTCTAGAGCTATTAGAAATCCCAGCGATGATGGCACGCTTCGGTATTGATGAATTTCAATTTGAACAAGCTAAGCAGTGGGTTGAAGAAGCGGGTATCCGCTGGGGCGTCGATTCTTCTACGGCAACAGAGTTTGATTTGCCTGCCACCGAGCAAAATACTTGGCTATTTGGTATCCAGCGTATGTTACTGGGTTATGCGATGTCGGATTCTGCGGGTCTGTTTGAAACCGAACACTCTCCAATTGCAGCTTATAACGAAGTTCAGGGCATTAACGCTGAACTTGCAGGTAAGTTAGCGCACTTTATTGACCGTATTGCCCATTACCGTCAACGCCTTACTGAGACGCAATCCATCGATATGTGGCGTGAAACCTTGCTGCAAATGATTGACGATTTCTTTGCCGTTGAGCTAGAAGGCGAGGTGGTGCTTAAGTCGATTCGTGATGCACTTTCTCAACTGAATGAACAGCTTGATGATGCCTTGTACGAACAAGAGCTATCGCCAAGCATCATTTATCAGTACTTAAACAATAAACTGTCGGGCGCGCGTATCAGTCAGCGTTTCTTAGCGGGGCAAGTGAACTTTTGTACCCTGATGCCGATGCGTTCTATCCCGTTCAAAACTGTTTGTCTATTAGGCATGAATGACGGTGTTTACCCACGCTCAATGCCGCCGGAAGGTTTTGATTTGATGAACGGACGCACTCGTCCGGGAGATCGTTCTCGTCGTGATGATGACCGTTACCTATTCTTAGAAGCGATGTTGTCGGCGCAAGAGTGTTTATACATCAGTTATGTTGGGCGTTCGATTCAAGATAATACCGAGCGAGTGCCGTCGGTGTTGGTATCTGAATTGATTGAGTATTGTCAGCAAAACTACTGCCTAAGTGAAGACCAAGCACTACCAAGTGATGATTCAGGCATCAAGTTGACTCAAGCGATCAGCTTTGAGCACACCATGACACCATTTAGCCCTGCAGCCTTTACCCAAGGTGATGCAAGCCATGTGCTGAGTTACGCCAAAGAATGGCTTCCTGCGGCTAACCGTTCTGGTGAATGCAGTGGCGAATTCAATCGTGCGTTGGATGACTATTTGCTTGGTGCGACTTATCCGTTAGAACTCGATCTGGTTGAACTGCAGCGTTTCTGGCGCTTGCCGGTACAATACTTCTTTAATCGTCGCCTAAAAGTAGTGTTTGAGCCACCGCTTCCGGTAATGGAAGACGATGAGCCGTTCGTGCTTAATGGCTTAGAAAGCTTCCAGCTTAAGGATGCTCTGCTGCAAGTGTTGCTAGACCATCCAGAAGGGGCTGATGAAGCGGTTCGATTGTTTGTCTCTGAGCAAAAAGCACAGGGCCGATTACCGGTCGGCGCTTTTGGTGATATCGAATTTGAAACCAACCGTGTTCAAGCGGAAGACTTAGCCAAAGAGATTCGATTTGTGAGCGGCTCGCCGCAGCAAGATCTCGAGATGAATATCGAATTTGATGTGTTGGGCGAAGGTAAGCCTGTTCGTTTGATAGGGTGGTTAACTCAAAACTATCAATCAGGTCTAGTGCGTTTCCGTAGCGGTAAAATACGCTCTCAAGATTATTTGGCTGCGTGGATTGATCATCTATGTTGCGCAGTCATGGGACACGGAAAAACGACTCATATTATTGGCTATGACAGAAAAGAGGGCGTTGTTCACCAAACGCTACAACCTATCGGCGATGCACAGCAGGCGAAGAGCTTGTTGGCTGAGTTAGTACGATTGTTTTATCAAGGTATGACAGCACCGCTACCCTACTTCCCGAAAACCGCATTGGCTGGCGTTGAGGCTGGCTTTAGCCGTGGTAAGTGGATCGATGACGAAGAAAAGTCGCTCAAGAAAATGGCCGATACCTTTAATGATAGCTTCGCCTTTACGGGCGAGGGTAGAGATACCTACATCTCACGTATTTGGTCTAAATGGGACGATGAGTTGGCTGCTGAGTCACGGATGTATTCAACGCTTGTGTTACAGGCGGCAAGGTTGGCAGCTGCCGATCTGGAAGATCAGGAGTAATTGGTTGTGATCGACAAGATCGATAACGAGTGTGCTGAATTAATGAAAAACGAAAGAGAGTTGCTGGTCAGCATTTGGGATGCTTACTTTCCAGGTGAAGGGAATCAAGGTGAAGGGAATCAAGGCAAAGGGAAGCAGGTACAGGAAATAAAGTGGCCGCCAGTAAATCATTATTAGTGTAGGGCGTTCGCTGTACGGCCACAGGTCAGAGGGACCATTATTCTGTGGTTCAAAGTAACGCCGTAAAGTACAAAACTCATAGGCGCTCCTGAACTCGTGGGCGCATAGTAGCGAGGCGATCTGAATTGATCCGTGAGAGAGATCGCACTAACTATTAACAAATCAGCGTAGGACGTAAATTGAATGACGTTTTCCACGCTAGGTCACATTTGTAACAACACATTTATCAGAAGGCAGTAAGGTATGACGACCACAAGCAGTGTTCAGGTAATCGCTCCAAAAACACTCGATACCATGACGTTTCCACTTCATGGCGCGCGTTTAATTGAAGCATCGGCGGGTACGGGTAAAACATTTACTATTGCTGGCTTGTATTTGCGCTTACTGCTGGGGCACGGCACTGCTGCGCCGCAAGGTGATCTGACGGAAGCTACACGACACCATGAGCCACTAACTGTAGACCAAATTCTAGTGGTGACCTTTACCGAAGCGGCTACCGCTGAGCTGCGAGATCGTATCCGTGCTCGAATCCATGATGCGCGGATTGCGTTTGCACGTGGGCAAAGTGACGACCCAGTGATTGCTCCTTTGTTACAAGCCATCGATGATCATGCTGGCGCAGCTAAAACTCTGCTTAACGCTGAAAGACAAATGGATGAAGCAGCGGTCTACACCATTCACGGTTTCTGTCAGCGAATGTTGACTCAAAATGCTTTTGAGTCTGGAAGCCGCTTTGATAACGAATTTGTGACCGATGAAAGCCACCTAAAAGCACAAGTAGTTGCTGACTATTGGCGTAAACAGTTTTACCCGCTGCCCATTCAACTGGCTGGTGAGGTTCGTAATATCTGGGGTTCACCGGCTGCATTATTAGCAGACGTAAATCGTTATCTGACAGGATCTCCGCTGAAATTGACGGTAGATGCGATGTCGGGCGACTTGCAAACTCTGCACAACCAAAACCTAGATAAAGTGAAGCAACTTAAAGCGCTGTGGTGTGAATCCGAAGCGGACTTTTTGGCTTTGATCTCTGCTTCGGATGTGAACAAGCGTAGCTACACTAAGAAATCTCTGCCGACATGGTTAGAAGCTGTGACAGCATGGGCGCAGAGCGACACTCATGATTATCAATATCCAGATAAGTTAGAGAAGTTCTCGCAAGCTACTCTCATTGAAAAAACACCGAAAGGCACTGCACCTCAGCATGCAGTTTTCGGAGCGATTGAGGATTTCTTAAATCACCCAGCTGATTTGAAAGCTCCGTTATTGGCGCATGCGATTACTCATTGTCGAACTATGCTCGCCAAGGCGAAACAGCAAAAGCAGTGGTTGTCGTTTGATGACCTACTGACCCAGTTATCTGCGTCGATCGATGTCGATGAGCAGTCACTGCTGGTGGAAAGGATTCGCACGCTCTACCCGGTGGCGATGATCGATGAATTTCAGGATACCGACCCACTGCAATACAGTATTTTTAGCCGAATCTATCTTGATAATCCGCAGTGCGGCTTGTTTATGATCGGTGACCCAAAGCAGGCGATTTATGGCTTCCGTGGCGCAGATATCTTTACCTATATCAAGGCGAGAAACCAAGTTAGTGCTCACTACACCTTAGGCACTAACTGGCGCTCAAGTGCCGATATGGTCAGTGCAGTAAACCAAGTGTTTATGAATTCGGACAGCCCGTTTATCTACGATCAAGACATTCCATTTTTGCCCGTTGCTGCCAGTCCATCAGCCGACAAACGCCAATGGGTGATGAACGGAGAAACTCAGCACGCACTTACCTTTTGGCTGCAAGAGGCTGAAGATAAGCCATTGCCGAAAGGTGAATATCACAAGGCAATGGCAGAAGCGACAGCGAGTCAAATTCAAACTATTCTGACCGCTTCTCAAAATCAACAAGCCTATTTTGATAACGGCAAAAAACAACATGCCGTGAATGCGGGTGATATTGCTGTTTTGGTTCGAACCGGTAGTGAAGGCCGTCTGATTAAGAACGCGTTGTCGGAACAAGGCATTGCGAGCGTGTATTTATCCAACCGAGACAGTGTGTTCACCAGCTTGGTCGCACAAGATATTCAACGTTTGTTGCAGGCGGTGCTGACACCTGAAAATGACCGAGCATTACGCGCCAGTTTAGCGTCGGAGTTGTTTGCTCTGGATGCCGCATCATTGGATGAACTCAACAACGATGAAGTGGTGTGGGAAAACGTCGTTAACGAGTTTAGAGAATATCGTAAGTTGTGGCTTCAGCGCGGCGTGTTGCCAATGCTTCGCAGCGTGATCAGTAAACGACATCTCGCGGAACGCTTACTGGAAGAAGAAAATGGTGAGCGCTCACTCACTGATTTAATGCACATTGGCGAATTGTTGCAACAAGCAAGACAAGAACTCGATAGTGATTACGGTTTGTTGCGTTGGTTAGCAGAAGCGATTTCCGATGCTCAAAATGGTTTAGGCGGCAGTGAGGATGACATTCAGCGTCTTGAATCAGAGAGAAACTTGGTTCAAATCGTTACCATTCATAAGTCGAAAGGTTTGGAATATGACTTAGTATTCCTGCCATTTGTTACGAGTTACCGAGAAGCGAGCGAAGGCAAATTCTACGATCATGATTCAGATACCACAGTACTGGATATTACAGGTAGTGATAGTGCCTTAGCCCAAGCCGATAAAGAGCGACTCGCGGAAGACTTGCGTTTGATTTATGTAGCGCTGACTCGTGCGGTTTATGGCTGTTTCATTGGCATGGCACCGCTACGTAAAGGGCGTTCAACCAAAGAGCCTACCGGCGTGCATTTGAGTGCGATGGGCTATTTGGTTCAAAACGGTCAAGAGCAGGGTATTGCCGAATTGCATCAGGCTCTTGCAGCCATTGAGGGCAAGAATTCCAGTGTGCTGCTAGCCGAAATTCCAACCGCTCACGAGCAAGTGTTTGTACAAACCGAGCAAGTGAGCGAAGACTTACATGCGAGCGAACTCAAGGCTTCAATCGACCGAGCTTGGCGTATCACCAGTTACTCGGGGCTTGTAAAGCAAGGCAGTCACGGCGCGAGCCATGACGCGACCATTGAGGTGTCTGGTTTTGATATTGACTCGGCTGATGAGCAGGATGAGTCTGAGTTGATTGAGCCTGAACGCTCTATCTTTACGTTCCCTCGTGGTGCTCGCCCAGGTACTTTCTTACACACCTTGTTTGAGGAGGTTGAATTTACCGAGCCAGCAACCAGTGAACATAACACGCAAGTAATCACTCACTTATTAGAATCAGAGCAATATGAATTAGAGTGGCTACCTGTGCTTCAGCAACTGGTCGATACAGTGCTGAACACCGCATTAGACGGCAAGAACTTAAAGCTAAGCGAGAAAGACTCGACGCAACGTTTAGTTGAGATGGAATTCTTACTGCCGATCGAAGTATTGGCTGCATCTGAACTGAATCAAACCATTCAATATCACGATCCATTGTCAGCCAAAGCGGGCGATCTAGGTTTCCAAACCGTGCAAGGTATGTTGAAAGGCTTCATCGATTTGGTGTTTGAGCACCAAGGTAAATACTATGTACTCGACTGGAAATCGAATCACTTAGGAGATGATGTTGCTGTCTACCATGGCGAGGCATTGAAATCGGCGATGGCCGACCATCGCTATGATTTGCAATATCAAATCTATGCATTGGCGTTGCACCGTTTCTTACGCAGCCGCGTTGCCAATTACAGCTACGAACAACATTTTGGTGGCGTGTACTACTTGTTCTTACGAGGAATGGACGGCCAATCTCAGCAAGGTATTTTCTCGGCCAAACCAACACTGGCTTTACTTGATGAAATGGATCAATTGATTGACGGTAAAGTGATAGACAGACGTTCGGCACAATTGAATGACGATGAAACTGGACAGATGGGGCTTTTATAATGACAACAACGACCACTAATACCGGCATAGATACTGCGAACACAGCAAAGCCAGTTTCACTTATTCCTGAGCAACTGATGGATGTACTCCAGTTTCTTGCGGATAAGGGTTCTATTCGTCAGTTGGATTATCAATTTGCCCGTTTTCTTGCTCAGCAAGCCACGAGCTACCCTCAAGAGATCGGCTTTCTCGCGGGGGTAGTGAGCCATGAATTAGGCAAAGGACACATTTGTACTCAGCTTATACAGCAGCATACGACAGGCCCTGAACTAGCGGCAGATCTTGCTCAGTTACTTGGGTTATACGGTGAAACTGCACTGCAATTGAACCAAAAACTGTTGGGTATTGATTGGGTGGCTGTGCTTCAATCATCAAACTTAGTGGGAACGACCAACGATTGTGTTAAGCCTCTAATGTTCGATGGGCAGCGTGTCTATTTACAGCGTTATTGGAACTACGAAGTTGTGTTGGCTGAGACCTTAAACCGTTTAAGTAAGCCGGTAGAGTTCAATACTGAGCAGAAAAAAGCGCTGACTGAAACGCTCAATCTGCTTTTTGCACGTAGCTATCATTTTCTGTTTAACGCCTTATCCAAGGCTGAAGCAAGCCAACAAACGTCTCAGGTATTACGCCAACAATTGGTGTGTGACCATCTTGATATTGTGAATGAGCAGGCTTTAGATTGGGGATCAATCGACCAAGCGATTGTACAAGCTAAGCAGGTAACGGACTTAGATGTGTTGGACGACTTGGTGCCGTTATCGGCATGTTTGAACTGGCAAAAAGTGGCAGCCTCGGTGGCGCTGAGTCGTCGCTTTGCGGTGATTTCCGGTGGGCCGGGTACCGGTAAAACGACCACAGTAACCAAATTACTGTCGGCGATGATCGAGCAATCGCTCAGCCAAGGTAAAACGCCAACGATTAAGCTGGTGGCACCGACAGGTAAAGCGGCGGCGCGTTTAACCGAGTCGATTGGTAAAGCGATTGAGCAGCTGCCATTAGCGCCTGAAGTGAAGGCCAACATACCAACTGAATCGAGCACGTTACATCGATTACTCGGCGCGATTCCTAACCGTGCTGAGTTTAGACATAACCGACGCAATCCACTCCACCTTGATATCTTGGTAGTAGATGAAGCTTCAATGGTTGATCTGTCGATGATGTATAAGCTGGTGGATGCACTTCCTGAGCACGCAAGGCTCATCTTATTGGGTGATAAAGACCAACTCGCTTCAGTAGAGGCAGGTGCTGTGCTCGGTGATATCTGTTCATTCAACTCTGCAGGGTACAGCACAGCGCAAGGCAATTTGATTGCAGAGATGACAGGTTTTGATGCGATAGCTAAACCAAGACAAGACAAAGCTGGAGCGGTGAATCCGCCTGCGATTGCGGATAGCTTGTGTATGCTGCAGAAGAGTTATCGTTTCGATGCGCGCTCCGGTATCGGTCAGCTGGCAAAAGCAATCAATAATGGTTCTGCGAATCAAGTAGACCAAGTGTTTGCCAAAGGTTTTGGCGATATCGAAAACCACCCTCTGTCGAGTGACAGCTATAACCTGATGCTGCGTACTTTGGTTAACGAGTATGGTGCGTACCTCAATAGAATGAATGTGCCGTTGGAAGAGTTAGAAACTCAAGAAGCGAGAGCGAAATCGGTACTCGATTTGTTCAGCCAATGCCGACTGTTGTGTTCCATTCGTGAAGGGGATTTTGGTGTTAAAGGCCTCAACCACAGAATTGAAAGAGCACTGGCCGCAAGGCGTTTGGTGAGCCCTCATAATGATGAGCTGTGGTATCACGGACGTCCTGTTATGGTGACGCGAAATGATCATGGCTTGGGTTTGTACAATGGTGATATTGGTATCTGTATGCTTGAGGCGGGTTCTAGTCAACCTGACTTAACCCCTCGTTTGAAGGTCTATTTTGAGTTGCCCGATGGCAGCGTAAAAGCTGTGCTACCAAGCCGAGTGCCCGATCATGAAACGGCTTATGCAATGACAATACACAAATCTCAGGGTAGTGAATTTGATCTGACCTTAATGATCTTGCCGCCAGATTTCAGCCCTATTTTAACGCGGGAGCTTATCTATACAGGTATTACACGTGCGAAGAAACGACTGATGATGTTCAGCGATACAAATGTGTTGAAGCGTGGGATTAAGGTGAAAACAGAGCGAGTGAGTGGTTTAGGCAGTCGCTTAACGAATTAGTCGTTATGGACGGCTAGAGAAGGTTTTGAACTTAGGGCTAGACAAACACAAAGCAACCATCCTTGGTTGCTTTGAGCGTTATTAGGAATCAGAGCCTAAAAACGCTCGAGTAAACGATATGTGGTTTATCTTGTACTTTGCTTGGCAATTCAAAATAAACTCTTTTAGATTCTCGCTAACAGGGAACACGCAGTGTACGTCTAGCCCTTCTAAGAATTGGTTATCAGCCATATCCCAAAAACTTTGCAGCGAGTTACAAACAATGGTTCTCATATCAATATTGCTCTTTTTGCTGTTTATATTAACGAGCAGAGCTAATGTTAGCGTGCTGGCCGTCAACGGGTATAGCAATCCGTGCAGTGACCACCTCAATGAGTTCGACATGACTATCGAGATGGCAATTCCAATAAAAACATTTGTTAAGATTATTAAAGCGTCTAAATTCTATACAATTATACGTGTGAGTGAAAGTGCATAGTTAATAAATCTCATATAGAAAACGATTACATTTGCAATTATTTTTCCTTTGAAGTGAGATTTTAGTCCAAAACTTTATTTACACATTTAACGCTAAGATTTTTGAGTTACGTTGATAGTTGTACAGCCCCTGTTTTTCCATCGGTAGCTCATCAACTCCGATCTCGTAAAACCCTTGTTCACGGAACCAATGCAGGCTATGTGTGGTTAAAACGAAAATTTGGTCGATATCACGAGACTTCGACTGATGACGCATGTAATCCAGCAACAATTGCCCACGGTTTCCATCGCGATAGTCAGGGTGAATCGCCACACACGCCATCTCTGCCATGTGATCTTCCGGATACGCATATAGTGCAGCGCAACCAATAATCAGTCCGTCTTTTTCGATAATCGTAAAGCGGTGAATCTCTTGTTCCAATTGTTCTCTTGAGCGACGAACGAGAATGCCTTGTTCTTCCAAAGGACGAATAAGGTCAAATATGCCACCAATATCGTCAATCTGAGCTTGTCTTACTTGCTCGGCACTAGCCATGACCACTTGGGTTCCAATACCGTCAAAAGAGAACAACTCTTGGATTAATGCGCCATCTACCTTGTAGCTGATTAGATGACAACGAGGCACACCAGCTCGACAAGCGGAGATCGCTCCTTTCAAGAAGCGCAGTGTTCCTGTGCTCATGTCTTCGGCAGGATTTTGAGATTCCGTTAATCGTTCTAGAATTTGCTTGGCATCTTTAGGGAAGAGTTCGGCGAGCACGTTACCGCGTTCATCTGTTACCCCTTGTTCGGAGCAGAAGCCAATCAGCTTGTCGGCCTTTAGACGAATAGCAACTTGGGTAGCGACCTCTTCAGAAAGTAGGTTAAAGCTTTCGCCTGTCACGGAGCTGGCAATAGGGCCAAGCAGTACAATTGAACCTTGGTCAAGCGTGCGATTGATCCCTTCGATATCGATTCGACGAATACGCCCGCTATGGCAATAATCCGTACCGTCATCCACGCCAAGCGGTTGAGCCGTAATGAAGTTACCACTCATAACATTGAGTTGAGTGCCTGCCATCGGCGTGTTGTTTAAGCTCATTGAGAGGCGTGCGGTGATGGCAAGTTGAAGCTGTCCAGCAGCCTGCATAGCGACGCCCAAAGAATATTCATCAGTGACCCTAATATTCTTGTGATAAGGCGTATGGCAATCTTGCTTGGCGAGCAATTGGTTGATCTGCGGTCTTGCCCCGTGAACGAGAACAATCTTTACTCCAAGGCTGTGGAGCAAGGCTATATCACTAATAATGTTACCAAAGTTCCTGTCGGCAACGGCTTCGCCTCCCAGCATAATGACCATGGTTTTGCCACGGTGAGCATTTACGTAAGGGGTTGATTGTCTGAAACCTTTTACTAGCGCTGTACTTCTTAATTTCACAGAATAAGTCCATTTTGTTTATTTATTCGATAATTTAGCATTTAAATTCAAATGTAAACAACGCCTTTTTGGAATAAAGCGCAAACTATTCTTATCTAGGCTTCAATATATAAACTGTCTCAGTGTAGAATGCGCATAGCATCCTTATGAGTAGTCACCGAATGCAACAAGCTCCAGCAACAAAGAACAAAATCGATGAGATAACCAAAGGTCTCTACAGCGAAGCTGATCAGCGCAATCAATCTAAGTTGAAGCGTAAGATCATTGAACGCTGTTTAATGGTTCTAGCCTTAGTGGGTTCGTTTGCGGTGGTTTCTTTGTTCGGCGATGTGCTTTCCCGAGTGCAAAATGCGGCGACGCCCGACAATCTGATATACGGCACTTGGATAGAGCAAGATGTTGCACATTATGCGACCGATGAGTTTGTTCTGAATGCTAATGGTGTGTCAGTTCGTGGGTCTGTTGTTTCGACGAGCTTTGACTTTGATGGAAACTACTTTGAATACAAGGCGGGTGATAAAACCTATCGCTTCCGCATGACCAATTCTGACAATACAGAAATGGTGCTCGATTCTGACAGTCACTACAATCCCATCTTCCGCCTTAAGGGCCATATCGATAACTCCGTCCGATAGGTTATCTTCTTGTAAACTCTTACAATCTAAGATTGTGTTATCTGACTGTTTTTGTCATCCTCGATGCATAGAATTTTTAGGATGACTCTTGTGATTAAAAAATGGCTTCCCCTTGTCGCTGCCTCTTTGTTATTTGGCTGTGCTCAACCCACTGATCTTGCTCAGCAACACCTTGATGACGAATTTCCTCGCACCTTGAATAAGGTCGATCAGGTTGAATCCAATAAACCAAGAGACTACACCGCATTTGCAGAACAAGCTGAGATGGTGGTTTCTAAATCCCCTTCGATGGCTAAAATCTATGAGCCGCTTTATCAACAACTCAATGAGTGGGCGATGCTGAGTGGAGATCCAAGCGAGCTAGCGAATTTTGGCGTTCAAACCGCTCAACTAGGTGGTGGTGATAAACAAGGCAATGTTTTGTTCACGGGCTACTTTTCTCCTGTGATGGAGCTGCGCCACGAAGCGAATGAAGAATATCGTTACCCTGTTTACGGGCTTCCTGAGTGTGGTAAAGAGTGTCCAACACGCCAAGAGATTTACAACGGCGCATTAGAAGGTCAAGGCCTTGAGTTAGGTTATTCAGCAAACCGTATCGACCCATTTATGATGGAAGTACAGGGCAGTGGATTTGTACACTTCGGTGATGATGACACGCTGCAGTATTTCGCCTACGCGGGTAAGAACAATAAAGCTTATGTGAGCATTGGCCGTGTTCTGATTGAACGAGGCTTAGTTCCACGCGAAAAAATGTCGCTAAAAGCAATCAAAGAGTGGGTATTGGCAAACGATCCTGAAGTGGTCAAAGAGCTGCTTGAGCAAAACCCATCTTTCGTGTTTTTTGAAGCGAGAGACGACCTATCTGTGATGGGTAGCGCGGGCATTCCTCTATTACCGATGGCGGCGGTTGCGGGCGATCGCTCTATCTTGCCTATGGGGACGCCGATTCTTGCTGAGGTTCCATTATTGAATGCTGATGGTACTTGGAGCGGCGCTCATCAACTAAGACTGCTATTGGTTTTGGATACGGGCGGCGCGGTTAAGCAAAACCATTTGGACCTTTACCACGGCATGGGCCCTCGAGCGGGTACAGAAGCGGGCCATTACAAGCATTTTGGTCGTGTGTGGAAGCTCGGTTTAGATGGCAGCGCAACTGAAGCGCCTTGGGCTTTGCCTCCTGAAAAGGTTGAGTAAGCTACAATAAAATAGGGCATTGAAAGCGAATCGCTAATCCCCTAGACTTTTTATTCAAGAGTGCGTATAAAACGCACTCTTTTCTTTTTCTCAGAAATAAATTGGCGGCAACAATGCGTGAATTGACCACTCCAGCTTCAGAAAACTATGACCAACGATTTGGTGGCACCCGTCGCCTATATGGCAATAGTGAAGTCGACATACTTAGAGCAGCACACGTGTGTGTGATCGGTATTGGTGGTGTCGGTTCATGGGCGGTTGAAGCGCTTGCTCGTACTGGTTTAGGTGAGCTGACTTTGATCGATATGGATGATGTGTGTGTGACCAACATCAACCGTCAGATCCACGCAATGTCGGGTACCGTTGGTAAAAGCAAAATTGAAGTGATGGCAGAGCGCGTTAAGCTGATTAACCCTGAGTGTAAAGTTAACCTGATTGACGACTTCATCGGCCCAGACAATCAGGCTGAATACCTGTCGAAAGAGTTCGACTTTGTATTAGATGCGATTGACAGCATGAAAGCTAAGGCTTCACTGTTGGCTTATTGTCGTAGCAACAAAATCAAGGTGATCACTACCGGTGGTGCGGGTGGTCAAATCGATCCCACTCAAATCAAAGTGGCTGATCTGACGAAGACGATTCAAGATCCGCTCGCGAAGAAGCTAAAAGATACCCTTCGTCGTCATCATAATTTCCCTAAGAATCCAGCACGTAAGTTTGGTATCGATTGTGTGTTCTCAACTGAACAGCTGAAATACCCTCAAGCTGACGGCAGTGTATGTGCTGCGAAAGCGACAGCAGAAGGTCCAAAACGTATGGATTGTGCGACGGGTTTTGGTGCAGCAACGGTTGTAACCGCGACGTTTGGCTTTGTGGCTGTTTCACGTATCGTTGAAAAGCTGATTCAAAAGCACTCTAAGTAACGTCTTCTACTCAATTAACAATCGACTGGATATTAAAATGACCACATTCCCAAGCTCTCCATTCGGCACTGAAATTACCAGTGATGATATCGTCGCGAAGATGCAGACATTCAGCGGCTGGGAAGACCGTTATCGCCAAGTGATTCAATGGGGTAAGAAACTGCCAACGATGCCTGATGAACTGAAGAGTGAGCAGGTTGTTGTCTCTGGCTGTGAAAGTCAAGTGTGGTTGGTTTCTCAAAATATCGACGGTGTTTGGCACTTTTGTGCTGATTCTGATGCTCGTATTGTGCGCGGTCTGATTGCATTAGTGATGGCTGCGTATGATGGAAAAACATCAGAGCAGGTTCAAGCGTTCGATATTGATGGTTACTTTGAACAAATCGGTCTAATTACCCACCTTAGCCCATCTCGCGGTAATGGATTAAAAGCGATTGTTGCTCAAATCCAAGAGCTAAGTGCTTAATATCTCCTTGATACACAGAAGCAAAAAGGGTTGACGTTAAACGCCAACCCTAAGTAATTTCGCTACTCCCTAAAGCATATCAACGGCTTTTTCTATCGCCGCTACGAGCTTTTCAACATCATCCATGTTGTTGTAAATACCAAATGAAATTCGAACCGTTCCTTTCACATTAAGTGCATCCATTAATGGGTGAGCACAATGATGTCCTGCACGTACTGCGATACCTTGCTGATCCAGTAGAGTCGCTATATCTTGATGGTGAACACCATCCATCACAAAAGTAATCACACTTGCGTTAGGTTGATACCCTAAAATCTGAATGTCATCCAGTTTACTGAGAGCAAGATAAGTCTCGTGTTGTAGTTGGTGGATATGATTTTCGACATCTTGTTGTACAAAACCACTTAACCATTCTATTGCGGTGCTTAGTGCTATGGCTCCTGCCACATTTGGCGTGCCCGCTTCGAATTTGCCAGGCAGTTCTGAAAAAGTAGTGCCAGAGAAAGAGACGCGCTCGACCATTTTGCCACCACCATGCCAAGGTGGCATCGCTTCTAACAATTCAAGCTTGCCGTAAAGCACACCGATGCCCGCAGGGGCATAGAGCTTGTGTCCAGAGAATACGTAGAAATCAGCGCCTAAAGCAGCAACATCAACCGATTCATGAACGATACCTTGTGCGCCATCGACTACCACAATTGCATTCATCTTATGTGCTTTCTCGATGACGGCTTCAATCGGCTGACGAGAACCCGTTACGTTGGTTATCTGAGCTAATGCAACAATCTTGGTTTGTTCATTTAAAAGTGCATCAAACGCAGTGAGGTCAAATTCACAATCCGGTGTCATCGGTACTTTAACGACTTTAGCACCGGTTTGCTCTGCGACAATTTGCCAAGGCACGATGTTGGCGTGATGCTCCATTTCGCTGACTAAGATCTCATCGCCGGGCTTAAGGGTGCTTCTGGCGTAGGTTTGAGCGATAAGATTAAGCGCTTCGGTTGCACCGCGAGTCCAGATGATCTCTTTTGAAGAGCTTGCACCGATAAACTGAGCGACCTTATCTCTGGCAGCTTCAAACTGACTGGTCGCGTTCGCTGTTAAGCTATGGCTACCACGGTGAACATTGGCATTTTGTTTGGAGTAATATTGGCTAATGGCATCAATAACTACCTGAGGTTTTTGTGTCGTTGCCGCGCTGTCTAAGTAAATCAATGGTTGTTGATTGATGGTTTGTGATAGCGCAGGAAACTGCTCTCGGATGTGATTGATATCAAGCATCTATTCTTACCTAAAATCTTGGAAATTGGTGCCAGCGTTATGCTTAGCGGTATTGTTATTTTATCGCGACTTGTTGACCGTTGCTGACTAATCTTGATGATTCCAGCTATTTTCTTGCTCTTTGACCTGATTGAACAGCTTTTGGTTAACAGGAACTTCTATCTGATGTTTAAGCGCTGTTTTTATTAGGTGTCCAGTGATGAAGTCGATCTCTGTCTTGCGTTGGTAAAACATATCCTGCTTCATGGATGAGTTGTTCTGCGCCGTGGCTTGGATGACCTGCTTGACACTTGCTTCTAATCCGTCGAATGAACAAGCGATCTCTTCGGCTTGCATAACTTGTGTTAGCTCTTCAACGATAGAACTTAAAATACCCTCAAACCTTTGGTCTGCAAGTTCACCATTCTTGATTTGTTCCAACCCTGTCAGTGGATTGATAGCACAATTGATGGCGAGTTTAGCCCAAAGCGCGGTTTCTATTTGTGGGTTCCAACTCACAGCGGGGAGAGCATCATCCAATACATCAACCAAAAACGTGCACTGTTGACCCGTTTGGTTAAAAGCACCCAACTGGGTTTGTCCTATTCCTGTATGAGATACACTATTACGATCAGGTTTGAATGCTGCTTGGGTCGTGGTAGCCAATACTATCGGGTGAGCATTAATTTGAGTGGCAATGTTGTCGACCGCGCCCATTCCGTTATGCATGAACATGAGAATGGTGTCAGAGTCGAGATATTGAAGTAACGGAGTGGTGGCTTCTTCTACTTGCCAAGCCTTGACTGTGAAGATAACCAAATCACTCGCGGCTAATCGTTCGATATTGTTGTTACTGATAGGGAGAGAGGGTTGTCCATCAAGTGATAGCTCAATGGAGTGGGCGGAAGAACGACTCCACAAAGAGGCATTATGACCCGCTTTAAGCAGTTTTATCGTCCATAAAGAGCCGATAGCTCCAGGTCCAACAATAGTGATGTTCACAGCAATACCGAGATAAGAAAGTGATGCTGCAAGGATAGCGAGGCATTAAATGAAAGCAATAAAAAATGGCACCCGAGGGTGCCATTTTATCTAATGAAGTTTTAACTTGATTAGAAGTTGTACTGTAGACGGTAGATGATTAGATCTTGGTAGTCTTTACGTGCAAGCTTGTTCACTGTGTAACGGTAAAGAACACCAGTTGACCAGTTTTGGTGGAAGTTCCATAGTGCATTGATACTACCATTTAGACCGTAGTCGCCACCTTGAACTTCTGAGTACTCATCGTTACGAGCAAATTCATATTCGCCCCAAGTTGAGAACGTAAAGTTTTGACCTGCAATGTCAGTATTGTAGTAACCAACCCAACCAGCCATACCACCGTTAGAACCGCTGATATCACCAGAGTTAATTTGGTGTGCACCGATGAATGGTGTGAATGCCCAACCGTCACCGCTTAGACCAGTATAGCCAAGACCAAGAACACGGTTTTGCTCATGGAAACCAGCATCAGTATCTGTGTTGTAAACTTGTGCGTAAAGGCTAACTTTAGTATCCATTAGGTTGTAGTGGATAGTACCTTTAGTTGAAGCTCCGCGATCATCACCTGAACGATCAACACCTTCGTAGTCGTAGAAGCCGTAGATTTGACCCCAGTCAAATGCAGCACCGCCTTCGATACCAATAACAGCTTGGTTACGATCTGAGATGTCACCACCGAAGTTATCGTCATCGTTACCAAAGCCTTGGTCCCAAACTTGGTAATCAGCATACATGCTACCAAAGCCATATAAGTATTCTGCCTGAGCAGGGATTGCTGTTGCAGCTGCAACTACGCCAAGAGCTAAAAGTGATTTACGCATAATGGAACTCTCTATGTTAAAAATGAATAACCCGCTAATCCGTGCGTGTTTATGATGTCCGAATGCCGAGCATAATAGCGATTTTGTTCTCAAATAAAAGTGAGACAGAGTGAAAACTACAATTATTAATTTGAAGTTGATCACACTAATGATCTAAATGATGGAACTTTAAGGTGGTAATGCATCTTGATGCACCTTGGATTCTATTGATTTTGTGAAATCTGATTATTTTGTAGATAAATTGGTGAATTGATGCTCTAAGCAAACGATTATACTAAATAGAGTGATATGCATGTCAAAATCAACAGTATTCGTTTCTAAGCGTTTTCTCTTAAAAAATGACAATTCAACCCGTCTTACAATCCAGTCTTTGATCTATCTTTGACCGAAAACGGTGGGTATTGCTGGCAGCACTCCAGCGCTAAGTGATGTGAAGTTCAAAGATTATGCGAATGGCATTTATGTTGCGGCGGGGTCTTATTTTGTGACGATTACTGTAGCGGGTCAGCCGTCGGTTGTGGCTATCGACTCTGCGCCCGCAACCTTAGCTGATGGTGTAGTGTATCAAGTCGTGGCGATTGATGATTCGATGGGTACGGGTTTTAACCTAATTGTCAGTGAAACAACAGACTAGATCTGAAGACAGAACGTAGAAGAGGGTAGATCAATGCTACCCCCTTCTTATTTGTTTTCTTTGACTCTATTCTTGGTTAGTTTTGGCTTTCTCTAATAAATCCGTGAAAAAGTGGCGTAACGAGTAGAGCATGATCAAACTTGGAATCACCATAAGTGCGGTCAGTATAAAGAAGGTTGACCAATCATTGAGGTAATCGACCAATTCACCACTAAATGAAGCCAGTGTTGTTCGACCGAAGTTACCCAAGGATGCGAGTAATGCATATTGGGTTGCAGAGAAGGCCTGCCCAGTTAATAACGTTAAGAAAGAGACAAAAGCTACTGTTGAAAAGGCGGTCGTGAAGTTATCGACAATAATCGTTGCCAAGAACAGTGTTTCACTTGGGCCTGCTTGAGCGATCCATGCAAACATTAGATTACTGGCTGCCATGGCAACACCGCCAATCATCAGTCCGCGTACAATGCCGAATTTTACATTGAAGACGCTGCCTACCAAAGTGAAGAATATGGTTGCGCCCCAACCAATTAACTTCGAATAGTGGCCGATCTGTTCGTTACTGAAACCTATCTCTTTATAGAAGGTGATCGACATGCGACCTAGGAAGGCTTCACCTATCTTAAATAGGAATACGAACAGCAGTAGGGTGATGGCAACTTGAACTCCGTTTCGTTTGAAGAAGTCATAAAACGGTTCTAACACGGTAACACTGAACCAAGCCACGACTTTCGAACCGACAACCTTATTGTGGCGTTGCTGAGCCTGTTCTTGCAGGGCTTCGCGTTGTGTATTTGGCTCTCCGACAAAAAGAGTAAACAGCATTAGTACGACAACGACGCCTGCCATTCCGTAATACACGCCATTCCAACCGATTGAGTCTGCGTTAATAAAGGCAAGGTAGCCTGGTAGAGAATACCCCGTCCACCAACCAATTACGGCCATTGCAGAAGCTTGCGGCAGTTTTGATGCTTCGGATTTTGGGAAGGTATCAATACGAAATGCATCAATCGCGATGTCTTGCGTGGCTGAGGCAATGGCAATAGCGAGCGCCAACATTGAAGTAAACGCCAAGTTCTCTGCGGGATTGACGCCTGCGATGAATAAGGTACCGATTAAAACAATGGATTGGCAGAAAAAGATCCAACTGCGTCGCTGGCCGAGTATTGCGTGAAGCACCGGCAGTTTTACTCGGTCTACCAATGGTGCCCATAGAAAGTTAATCGCATACACGGCAAACACACTGCCAAAGTAGCCGATGGCAGCACGCGTTAAACCTGCATCTTTTAGCCAACCAGACATATTGGATCCAATAAGAACCCATGGGAAGCCACTCGAACAGCCGAGCATAAACACCCAAAGTAGGCGTTTATCTAGGTAGCTGCGGAAAGTCTGCATCCAAGAAAGAGAGGGATTGCCTGATGACATAGGGCGTCCTTGTGTAGAAAAACGCCCTTAAGAAATAAGGGCGTTAGATTGGATTACTTAAGAAGGGTCACTTTAGTGATGACGATTGGGTCGACTGGGATGTCTGACATGCGGCCCATTCGTTTAGTTGGAATCGTTGCCATCTTTTGAACAACATCAAAACCTTCAGTTACTTTGCCGAATACAGCGTAGCCTGGGTTGCCACCTTTGGCGTTCAAGAAATCATTATCAGAGAAGTTAATGAAGAACTGACGAGTTGCAGAATCTGGCGCATTAGTACGAGCCATCGCGATTGTTGCTGTATCGTTCTTCAAGCCATTGCTGCCTTCATTCTTGATAGGAGCGTAAGTTGCTTGTTGATTCATCTCTTGATCGAAGCCGCCACCTTGCGCCATAAAGCCAGGAATAACACGGTGGAAGATAGTGCCTTCGTAGCTGCCGTCTGCCACGTATTTTAGGAAGTTCTCCGCGCTAACCGGTGCTTGCTCTTGGTTAAGCTGAATAGTGAAGTCGCCTAATGTTGTTTCCACGTTTACTTTAGGATCAGCCCAAACGCTCACACTCACTAGCATTAATGCGATAGAAGATAAAATACGACCCATTAGAAACGTTCCTTCATGTAAGTTTGTAGCTCTTGGTCGTTAGCGATCTCAGTAAGAACCAAGTTGATCACGTCATTAAGAACCATAGAGATGTCGTCGTTAGATGCACTCAATGCACCAGTGCGTGTTGCAGTGCCGTTGAATGTTTTAACTAGTTTGCCTTCAGGTGTTTCAGCGGTAACTTCAAGCGTTACTTTACCGTCCATTTTGTTTTCCATAATGGTGTGCTCTACGGTAACGAGTGCTTCTTGAATCTCTAAAACAATCGAGTTTTCACTGTTTACGCTCGCACGAAAACCTTGAGACTCTAACTGCTGTGCAACAGCATTTTCTAGAGAAATACGCATGTTTTGCTTAGCGTGAATTGGCTGAATGTTTGAACGGCCACTATCAACCAATGCAACATATTGAGCGGCACGAACATCTTTACTGGTTAGTGTGTATGTTTTGCCTTGTACAAGGTTGCTTGAGCTTAGTGAAGCTTCTGGCATTACATTGATCTGTTCTTGCTGAGGGGCTGAACATGCTGTCAAAGCCATAATAGAAGCAGCCAAAATCAGTTTTTTCATTCCTTTATCCTTTCTAAATTCACACCAGAAGCTCGGTATCTTAAATTCTTGTGAAGTCGTTTCTGCTTATTTATTAAAATTCGCAGGTTCTCTTGTTGCTTGTAATATCTCAAATTTTTGGTTTAGTTCAAGCGTTTCAACGTTAGCTTCACCAAATAGTCTTGCTAGTTTGACATCGTATCCGAGGTGTCGGTTGCCAATAACAATTAATTTGCCTCCATTGCTTAGAACATGCTTTGCATCACAGAACATTTGCCACGCAATGTGATCCGTAATCGCTTGTTGCTGATGGAATGGAGGATTACACATCACTAAGTAGGTGCTGTTTTTCTTGAAGCCATCTAAACAGTTGTTGGCGATGAACTGGAAGTTGCCTTCTTCACCAAGGTTATCTTTGACGTTTTGGCGCGCCGATTCCACCGCCATAAAGCTTTCATCCACACAGGTGATACGGGCTTGTGGGTTCAATTGCCCTGCTTTTACACTCAATACACCGTTGCCACAACCAAGATCGATGATATGACGTAGCTCAGGATCTTGAGGGATGTGCTCTAGCATATAGCGAGCGCCTTGATCGAGTGCTTCCCCTGAGTAAACATTTGGTAAATTTTTCAGGCGGATATCTTCACCGTCTACATCCCATTCAACAAAAGGCTCTACCGTTTGAATTGGCTGGCAGTTTGGAGATGAGAAGACTAAGCGGTGTTTTTTCTTCGCTAGTGATGTTTTGGTTTCGCCTAGGTATTTTTCGAACAGGTTAAGCGTAGAGGTGTGAATCTCTTTTACCTTGTTGACGCCGATCACTTGGCAGCCTTCAGGCAATGCTTGGCGTAGCTGACTCAGTTGCCAGATTAGGTGACGATTTGTTTTTGGCAGCTGCATGATCACAAGGTCGATACCGTGTGGGATATCATCCATCGTGTTCAAGAAGTTCACTCGGTTACTTTGATTGCGCTGCAAGTTTTTCAGGGCGCCACGGTGAGAGATAAATGAGTCGCTCATCATAGTGACATCATGATCTTTCGAGAACCAAGTCGATAGGGCACCGAAGCTGTCGTTCATGATCAGGATGTGTTTACCAGGTTCAAGGTTCATCTCTTCAACATGGCTAATAATGTATTCGTCGCCCGCATCCCAAGCTTGAAGGGTTTCATTTGAACGTTTCGGGAAACGATGTAAGGTCAAAGTTCTGTCGTGAAGGGTAAGTTCGGTTTTCATTGCTTGAGATACTTATGTAAGAAATAACAAAGATATTGTCTCAAATGCAGGCTGAACAAGATAGAAAAAACTCAACCAAACCTATGCCATTTGCTATGAAATACTCAGACACTCGACCTGTTAGGGTTTATACTCAGCCCACGGATAATGCCAATACGTTATTAAGGAATCACAATGATCCAAGAAGTTATCGAAACAAAATTGCACAATGAGTTTTCACCAAGTCATTTAAACGTGGTCAATGAGAGCTATATGCACAATGTTCCGGCTGGTTCTGAGAGTCATTTCAAAGTGATTGTTGTCAGCGATGTGTTTGAAGGTTTGCGTCTTATTGCTCGTCATCGAGCGGTAAATAAGGCACTTTCAGAAGAGTTAGCCAATAATATCCACGCACTGTCTATTCACACTTATACAAAAGATGAATGGATGAAGCAGCTAGATAGCGTGCCAGACAGTCCAATGTGTATGGGTGGCGGAAAGTAAGAAGGCCTATATACAGAGAAAAGCGCCATGGCGCTTTTTTTGTCGTCAAACGTATGTATTTTTCGTTCTTATATCACCCAAACTGATGTCAAATTGAACGAGCTCAAATACCTACAATGAGTAATGTTTTTATTAACAGTGTTTCAACATAACTAGTAAAATATTAGTTTGTGACAGAGTATTAATCTCTTGTTTAAAACACGATTCAAAAGCCATTTTATCTGTGCGGCTCGTCAAATTTATACATATTTGAGAGGCCATATGCTTCAAATCTCACCAAATAAAGGCTGTATTCAAGTTATTGGTCATGGCATCGAGTTGTCAAAAAATGCTAGAATATCGCACCTGATAAATCTCACATGATTCGTGTGGTGATTTTATTATGAAAATGTTGCGATTTTGGTATCTCAAATTTACCAAAACCGGACACTGTAATGTCGTGTCTAAGGGCGAGTTTAAAACGTCCTGAATTTACGCAATTAAAAGAATCTTTTTCCCGATAAAGTAGTGCAAGTGCGTATGATTACAATAAATAAGGGTTTGGATCTTCCTATCGCAGGAACTCCATCCCAGGTGATTAATGATGGTAAGTCCATCACTAAAGTCGCCTTGCTTGGCGAAGAGTACGTTGGTATGCGTCCTACGATGCATGCTCGCGTTGGTGATGAAGTGAAGAAAGGCCAAGTTCTTTTTGCTGATAAAAAGAACCCAGGTGTTGTATTTACTTCTCCAGCAAGCGGTAAAGTTATTGAAGTGAACCGTGGTGCTAAGCGTGTTCTTCAATCTGTAGTGATTGAAGTAGCAGGCAATGAGCAAATCACGTTCAATAGCTATGAAGCTAACCAACTAGCAGGTCTTGACCGTGAAACGGTTAAAGCTCAGTTAGTTGAGTCTGGCGCATGGACCGCTTTGCGAACTCGTCCGTTCAGCAAGGTTCCAGCAATCGATTCTGAAACTCAGGCTATTTTCGTAACTGCTATGGATACTAATCCGCTAGCAGCTGAGCCAGAATTAATCATTAACGAGCAGTCTGATGCTTTCGTTGCTGGTTTAGATCTTCTTTCAACTCTGACTAACGGTAAAGTGTACGTTTGTAAAAAAGGTACTAGCTTACCTCGTTCAGCTCAGTCTAACGTTGAAGAACATGTTTTTGATGGCCCACACCCTGCAGGTCTTGCAGGCACGCATATGCATTACCTATACCCGGTAAATGCAGAAAACGTAGCGTGGAGCATTAACTACCAAGATGTTATCGCATTCGGTAAGCTTTTCCTTACTGGTGAGCTTTATACCGATCGTGTTGTTTCTCTGGCTGGTCCAGTGGTAAACAACCCGCGTCTAGTTCGTACTCAAATTGGTGCTAGCCTTGAAGAGTTGACAGACAGCGAGTTAATGCCAGGCGAAGTTCGTGTGATTTCTGGTTCTGTACTAACTGGTACACAAGCAACCGGTCCACATGCTTACCTTGGTCGTTACCATCAGCAAGTTTCTGTTCTACGTGAAGGTCGTGATAAAGAGCTATTCGGCTGGGCTATGCCTGGTAAGAACAAGTTCTCTGTTACTCGTTCATTCCTTGGTCACCTGTTTAAAGGTCAGTTGTTCAACATGACAACGACGACAAACGGTAGTGATCGCTCAATGGTTCCAATCGGTAACTACGAGCGCGTAATGCCTCTAGATATGGAACCTACATTGCTGCTTCGTGATCTATGTGCGGGCGACGTTGATAGTGCACAAGCACTAGGTGCGCTAGAGCTAGATGAAGAAGATTTGGCATTGTGTACCTTTGTATGTCCAGGTAAGTACGAGTACGGTCAACTACTTCGTGAATGCCTAGATACGATTGAGAAGGAAGGGTAATTTTCATGGGCCTTAAAAAGTTTCTTGAAGACATCGAGCATCATTTTGAGCCAGGTGGTAAACACGAGAAGTGGTTCGCGCTTTACGAAGCAGCGGCTACTGTGTTCTACACGCCAGGTCTTATCACAAAGAAAAGCTCGCACGTTCGTGATAGCGTTGACTTAAAACGTATCATGATCATGGTTTGGTTCGCGGTATTCCCAGCAATGTTCTGGGGTATGTACAACGCGGGTGGCCAAGCTATCGCAGCACTTAACCATATGTATGCAGGTGCTGAACTAGCATCTGTTATCAGTGGTAACTGGCACTACTGGCTAACCGAAATGCTTGGAGCCTCCTTAGGAGCCGATGCAGGTGTTGGCAGCAAGATGCTACTTGGTGCGACTTACTTCCTACCTATCTACGCAACGGTATTCATCGTTGGTGGTTTCTGGGAAGTTCTGTTCTGTATGGTGCGTAAGCACGAAGTAAACGAAGGTTTCTTTGTTACTTCTATCTTATTCGCGCTTATCGTTCCGCCAACACTTCCTCTATGGCAAGCAGCACTAGGTATTACCTTCGGTGTTGTAGTCGCTAAAGAGATCTTCGGTGGTACGGGTCGTAACTTCCTGAACCCTGCACTTGCTGGCCGTGCGTTCCTATTCTTTGCATACCCTGCACAGATTTCAGGTGACGTAGTTTGGACTGCTGCAGATGGTTTCTCTGGTGCAACTGCTCTTAGCCAATGGGCTCAAGGCGGCGGTAGCGCACTAATGAACGTAACATCTGGTGAAGCAATCACTTGGATGGACGCATTCATTGGTAACATCCCAGGTTCTATCGGTGAAGTATCGACTCTAGCACTTATGATCGGTGCTGCGATGATCGTTTACATGCGTATCGCTTCATGGCGAATCATTGCTGGTGTAATGATCGGTATGATTGCTGTGTCTACGCTGTTTAACGTGATCGGTTCTGATACTAACGCAATGTTCAGCATGCCTTGGCACTGGCACCTAGTTCTAGGTGGCTTCGCATTCGGTATGTTCTTCATGGCGACTGACCCAGTATCAGCTTCATTTACCAACAAAGGTAAGTGGTGGTACGGCATCCTAATCGGCGCAATGTGTGTAATGATTCGTGTAGTTAACCCTGCATACCCAGAAGGCATGATGCTTGCGATTCTATTCGCAAACCTATTTGCTCCTCTGTTTGACCACGTTGTAATCGAGAAGAACATTAAGCGGAGACTAGCGCGCTATGGCAAGTAATAACGATAGCATTAAAAAGACGCTGTTTGTTGTTATCGCATTGAGCCTAGTGTGCTCAATCATCGTTTCAACAGCTGCAGTTGTTCTTAAACCTAAGCAACAAGCTAACGCGGTTCTAGATCAGCAAACTAAGATCCTTGAAGTTGCGGGCATTGAACTTGCGGGTAATATCCCTGAACTGTACGCAGAGAACATTGAACCTCGTCTAGTTGATTTCGCTACTGGCGATTTCGTTGACGGCGATGCTGCTGCATACGACCAACGTAAAGCGGCAAAAGATCCAGCTCAGTCAATCAAGCTTTCAGCTGAAGATGACATCGCTAAGATCCTTCGTCGTGCTAACACGGGTACTGTATACCTTGTGAAAGATGGCGCTGAAACTTCTAAAGTTATCATCCCTGTTCACGGTAACGGTCTATGGTCAATGATGTACGCATTCGTTGCGGTAGAAACTGATGGCAACACAGTTTCTGGTATCACTTACTACGAGCAAGGTGAAACTCCTGGACTTGGTGGTGAAGTTGAGAACCCAACTTGGCGTGCTCAATTCGTTGGTAAGAAATTATTCGACGAAAACCACAAGCCAGCTATCAAGGTAGTTAAAGGTGGTGCTCCTGAAGGTACTGAGCACGGTGTTGATGGCCTTTCTGGTGCAACACTGACCAGTGTTGGCGTTCAACATACATTTGACTTCTGGTTAGGTGATATGGGCTTTGGTCCGTTCCTAGCAAAAGTTCGTGACGGAGGTCTGAACTAATGTCTAGTGCAAAAGAAATTAAAAAGAGCATTTTAGCGCCAGTATTGGATAACAACCCAATCGCGCTACAGGTTCTTGGTGTGTGTTCTGCTCTTGCGGTAACCACTAAGCTAGAAACAGCATTTGTTATGACTATCGCGGTAATGTTCGTTACTGCTCTGTCTAACTTCTTCGTTTCTTTGATCCGTAACCACATTCCTAACAGTGTGCGTATCATCGTTCAGATGGCAATTATCGCATCACTAGTAATCGTGGTAGACCAAGTGCTTAAAGCATACCTATACGATATCTCTAAGCAGCTATCTGTATTCGTAGGCCTAATCATTACTAACTGTATTGTAATGGGTCGTGCTGAAGCATTCGCAATGAAGTCTGCGCCAATCCCATCTCTAATCGATGGTCTTGGTAACGGTCTTGGTTACGGTTTCGTTCTTATCACTGTTGGTTTCTTCCGTGAGCTTCTAGGCTCTGGCAAACTATTTGGTATGGAAGTACTACCTCTAGTGAGCAACGGTGGTTGGTATCAGCCAAACGGCTTGATGCTTCTAGCACCTTCTGCATTCTTCCTAATTGGTTTCTTGATTTGGGCAATTCGTGTGTTCAAACCAGAACAAGTAGAAGCGAAGGGGTAAGGTAGTCATGGAACATTATATTAGTCTGCTAGTTAAATCGATTTTCATCGAAAACATGGCGCTTTCTTTCTTCCTAGGTATGTGTACATTCCTAGCGGTATCTAAGAAAGTTAAAACTTCTTTTGGTCTTGGTGTTGCGGTAGTTGTAGTACTTACAATCGCTGTTCCTGTAAACAACCTTGTTTACACACACATCCTGAAAGAAAACGCGCTTGTTGAAGGTGTCGATTTAAGTTTCCTTAACTTCATCGCATTCATCGGTGTTATCGCGGCACTTGTACAAATCCTAGAGATGGTTCTAGACCGTTTCTTCCCACCTTTGTACAACGCACTAGGTATCTTCCTTCCACTGATCACAGTTAACTGTGCAATCTTTGGTGGTGTATCTTTCATGGTAACTCGTGACTACAACTTTGCTGAATCTGTTGTTTACGGCTTCGGTTCTGGTGTGGGTTGGATGTTAGCTATCGTTGCTCTTGCGGGTATCCGTGAGAAGATGAAGTACTCTGACGTACCTCCAGGTCTTCGTGGCCTTGGTATCACGTTCATTACTGTTGGTCTGATGGCGTTAGGCTTTATGTCTTTCTCTGGTGTTCAACTGTAGGGTAAGCACCCAGTAATAAGGAATAACAAATGTTTAGTATTATTCTTGGCGTAGCGATGTTTACCATTATTGTACTGGCTCTAGTACTAGTGATTCTTTTCGCTAAGTCTAAGTTAGTACCATCAGGTGACATCACTATTTCAGTAAACGGCGACCCTGAAAAGGCGATCGTTACTCAACCTGGTAGCAAGCTACTTGGTGCCCTGGCTGGCGCTGGTATCTTCGTATCTTCTGCTTGTGGTGGCGGTGGCTCTTGTGGTCAGTGTCGTGTAAAAGTTAAGTCTGGTGGTGGCGACATCCTTCCAACTGAACTTGATCACATCACAAAAGGTGAAGCTCGCGAAGGCGAACGTCTTGCATGTCAAGTTGCTATGAAAACTGACATGGAGATTGAACTAGACGAAGATATCTTTGGTGTTAAAAAGTGGGAATGTACTGTTATCTCGAATAACAACGAAGCTACTTTCATCAAAGAACTTGCTCTAGCGATCCCTGAAGGTGAAGAAGTTCCGTTCCGCGCGGGTGGTTACATTCAGATTGAAGCTGAACCACATCACGTGAAATACGCAGATTACGATATTCCTGAGGAATACCGTGGTGACTGGGATAAGTTCAACTTGTTCCGTTATGAGTCTATCGTTAAAGAGCATTCGATCCGTGCTTACTCTATGGCTTCATACCCAGAAGAGAAAGGCATCATCAAGCTTAACGTGCGTATCGCAACTCCGCCGCCAAACAACCCTGACGTAGCTCCTGGTGTTATGTCTTCATACATCTGGTCTCTTAAAGAAGGCGACAAATGTACTATTTCTGGTCCATTTGGTGAGTTCTTTGCTAAAGACACAGACAATGAAATGGTATTCATCGGTGGTGGTGCAGGTATGGCGCCTATGCGTTCTCATATCTTCGACCAACTTAAGCGTCTTAAGTCTACTCGTAAGATGTCTTACTGGTATGGCGCGCGTTCTAAGCGTGAGATGTTCTACATTGAAGATTTCGATGGCCTAGCGGCTGCAAACGAAAACTTCGTGTGGCACTGTGCACTGTCTGATCCTCAACCAGAGGACAACTGGGACGGTTACACTGGTTTCATCCACAACGTACTGTACGAAAACTACCTGAAGGATCACGAAGCTCCTGAAGATTGTGAGTACTACATGTGTGGTCCACCGATGATGAACGCTGCTGTTATCGGCATGCTGAAAGATCTTGGTGTAGAAGATGAAAACATCCTACTAGATGACTTCGGTGGTTAATCCACTTAAGTGATTGATATTATGGCTGACTCCTACGAGTCAGCCATTTGTTTTTCTAAGACAGCTTTTGACAACATACTGGCTTATATAAGAAAGAGTAAGGCATTCAAAATACCTATTTTTTACTCTTATTTTTCCTTATATAAATCCTCAACATTAGACAGGAGTAAGCAAGTGAGAATTTGGCTTGTTGCATTAACTTCTTTGATTTTTCTTGCGGGCTGTGAGCAGTCAAGAGAGCAAGTGCATTTGAGTGGCCCAACGATGGGCACGAGTTACAATATTAAATACATCAATGGTGATGAATTTCCTGAGTCTAATGAAGTTCATACAGAGATCGATCGTCTACTTGAAGAAGTAAACGACCAGATGTCGACTTACCGTGAAGATTCCGAATTAAGCCGTTTCAACCAGCATAAAGGTGCGGATGCGTTCGAAGTATCTGAGCAAACAGCGACGGTTGTGAAAGAAGCGATTCGTTTGAACGGTCTTACTGAAGGAGCTCTGGATGTAACGGTTGGTCCGTTAGTTAACTTATGGGGTTTTGGTCCTGAAGCTCGTCCTGAAGTTGTGCCATCAGATGAAGAGCTGGCGGCTCGCAAGGCTAAGATTGGTATCCATCATCTTAGTGTTGAAGGCAACATGTTGAAGAAAGACCTACCTAACCTGTATGTCGATCTATCCACGATTGCAAAAGGTTGGGGTGTTGACGTCGTCGCTGACTACCTTGATTCTATCGGTATTCACAACTACATGGTTGAAGTCGGTGGCGAAATTCGTCTGAAAGGTTTAAACCGTGAGAACGTGGGCTGGCGTATCGCGATTGAGAAACCAAGCGTTGATGAGCGTAATATCCAAGAGATCATCGAGCCGGGTGATATGGCTATCGCAACCTCTGGTGATTACCGTAACTATTTTGAACGTGATGGTGTTCGTTACTCACACATCATCAACCCTGAAACAGGAAAGCCTCTTCACCATAAAGTGGTTTCTGTGACTGTTTTAAACCCGTCTTCAATGACTGCAGACGGCTTATCTACGGGCCTTATGGTCTTAGGTGAGGAAAAAGGAATGGAAGTCGCAAACCAACATAACATCCCAGTGTTCATGGTGGTAAAAACAGCAGATGGCTTTAAAGAAATTGCTTCTGAAGCATTTAAGCCATACTTAGGTAAATAAGGTAAGCGAGATAATTATGAATACATTTCTGATTACATTTGGTGTTTTTCTTGCAGTAATCGCAGCGATGTCAATTGGCTACATTATCCAAAAGAAAGTTGTGAAAGGTAGCTGTGGCGGTTTGGGTGCTGTTGGTATTGATAAAGTATGTAACTGCCCTGAACCTTGTGACGCGCGTAAGAAGCGTGAAGCACGTGAAGCTTACCGTGAAGAGAAGCTGGCTGAGCGTCAACAAAAAGAAGCGGCTTGGAGTAAAGACCGTATCGCTTAATTGGTGACAGTCATAGGGGATAGAGTTATCTATGCCCTCAA
Organism: Vibrio sp. 10N.261.55.C5; assembly: GCF_041470505.1. NCBI lineage: Bacteria > Pseudomonadati > Pseudomonadota > Gammaproteobacteria > Vibrionales > Vibrionaceae > Vibrio > Vibrio sp. 10N.261.55.C5. The sequence goes on along the minus strand of NZ_JBFRMS010000027.1, from coordinate 9,726 downwards.
ATTGAAAAGCTCAAGATTATCGTCTTGAGCTTTTTTAGTTTTGAGGTCTAGCAATTAATCTTGGTATACCAAAAATGGAAACAGAGGCGAATGACTATTGTTCGATTTGCATGCTGTTACGCGCAAACACTAGTTGGTTTCTACCTTGCTCTTTTGCCGTATAAAGAAGCTCATCAGCGGCTTTGATCTGCTCATCTAGCTTCGCGTCTAAATCGGTTACGCCGATACTGATACTGACCTTGATTCTTTGAGAGTCATGCTCAACAACATGGCTTTCAATGGCTTCTCTCATGGACTCTAAGTTGTCAACAAAGCTCTCAAACGAACCACACGACTGAATACAAAATTCTTCGCCACCGAAGCGTACAGCAACATCATCTTTAAAATGGTCTTTGATGATCTTGCCGACTTCCACGAGGACTGCATCACCACCATCGTGACCGTAGGTGTCGTTCACTTTCTTGAAGAAGTCGATATCCATCATGGCTATACTGCGCTGCTCACAACCTTTACATGTTTGATTGAACAGGTAACGACGGTTCCATAAGCCAGTAAGAGCATCCTCGTTGGCATGTCGAAATAGCTCGTTGGCCGCTTCTTTCATATCAAGCAGTTGATGGATACGGCAAAAAAATTCTTCTTGGTTAAAAGGCTTGTAAAGGAAGTCGTTAGCCCCCGCTTTAAGGAATCGAGCTGTCATGGTGCGATCATCGCTGCCTGATAACCCTAGAATAGCCAACTGGTTTCTGTCGTGATCGCGTCGTATCTCACGGATCATCGCTATACCGTCTTTCTTCGGCATATCATGGTCTGTAACAACGAACGTAATATCGGGATCGTTATGAAGGAGCTTTAATGCTTGTTCGCCATCTTCGGCTTGGATAGTTTGGATATATTGGTGTTCTAGAAGTTGAGCTATGTAACGGCGAACGACCGCTGAATCATCGACAACCAATGCTTTGTGATGGCGATTATTCGAAATTCTTTGAACCAGGGGAAGTAGGTAGCTTACTGATGACATACTGTCTTTAAGTATGTAATCGATAACGCCTTTGGCTAGGACTTGCTCTCGCAGTTGATTGTCGAACATCCCGGTCAGGACAATGATTTTCTGTTGATAGCCTAAGACGAGATCAATGATCTCGCCGTCTTGGCCGTCAGGTAAACAGTAGTCGAGGACTGCACACAAGAAATCCGTTTCTTGCTCTAAGATCGCTTTGGCTTCTTCTACAGATTCCACCAACGCAACTTCATAGCCATCGTTCTTAAATTGTTGGTAAAGATAGTTTCTGAATGCGCGACTATCCTCTACCACTAGTATTTTTTCACTCAAAAGCTATCCCTACTTATAGACTAAATACTCCTAACAATACTATCAGAATAGTGGGCGGCGAATGAAGTGAAACCTGTTGAGCTGGACTCCAGATCATTTTAAATCTGAGAATAATTGATTATACTGTTCATAGATACAGTTGTAAGGTTGAGTTATTTCCAAATGTGCAGTTCGGACCAAGAGAAAGTCAGAAAAATAATCCATGTCGATATGGATTGTTTTTACGCGGCTGTAGAAATGCGTGATAACCCTGCTTACCGAAATCGCCCGTTAGCTGTTGGTGGGCATGAAAAGCAACGCGGCGTTTTGAGCACCTGTAATTATGAAGCCCGCAAGTTTGGTGTTCGCTCTGCAATGCCTACCGGAAAGGCCCTACAGCTTTGTCCTAATCTATTGGTTGTGCCGGGAAGAATGTCGGTCTATGTCGAGATATCTAAAAAGATCCGTGAAATCTTCTCTCGATACACATCAATCATTGAACCACTTTCCTTGGATGAAGCTTTCCTTGATGTCACCGATTCTAAGCGGTGTCACGGTTCAGCAACACTTATTGCCGAGTCTATTCGCCGTGATATTTGGAACGAACTGAACCTGACAGCTTCTGCAGGAATTGCACCGATTAAATTCTTGGCGAAAGTGGCCTCAGATCTGAATAAGCCCAATGGTCAGTTTGTTATCCCTCCACAAGACGTGCAATCAGTGATCGATGAGCTACCACTTGAAAAGATTCCCGGTGTCGGCAAAGTGAGCATAGAAAAGCTGCACCAAGCGGGTTTCTTTACTTGTAAGGATATCAAAGAGTCTGACTATCGAGACCTGCTACTCAAGTTTGGCCGTCAAGGTGCATCACTCTGGAAGCGCAGTCATGGCATTGATGATCGAGAAGTTATCATCGAGCGTGAGCGAAAATCGGTAGGTGTAGAGCGCACCTTTACCCAAAACATTTCAAGCTACGCAGAATGTTGGCAGGTAATCGAAGATAAGCTATTTCCTGAACTCGAGACTCGCTTAGAAAAGGCTAGCCCAAGCAAAGCGATCATCAAGCAGGGCATTAAGCTCAAGTTCGCCGACTTTCAACAAACCACGATTGAACACATCCATGCCTCTCTCGATCGTGAACACTTCAAAGAACTGCTTAGTGAAATACTGAAAAGACAACAGGGGCGAGAAATACGCCTGCTTGGTTTAAGCGTAATGCTGCAACCTAAAGACCAAATGCGTCAGTTGAGCTTCTTTTAAAGATAATGAGTGAGATGAATACCGACTACGCTTCATAGCCTAGTCGGTTTTTTATAAGTAAGAATTACCTAGGAAGTTGTTTTACTCGCGCTAAGGTATCACTGAACGGTTGCTGCTCTAGCTTGCCGTAACCGACCATTTTACTGGCTTTGAGTTTGGTTGAAAGCGGGGTGGCGATTCCACATAAGAAGCGAGTAATTGCCTCGTCGGTAATCAGTTGTTGGCTAGCCGAAATAAACTCATGTATCCATGTCATCACCGTCTCATCATCGATAGGTTCAACATCAACGGTTGGTAAGATTGCCACTTCTCCTCGACATACAGAGCAGTGACCGCAGTTTGTTGGTGCTTTATCATCGGCAAAATAACTCGCAAGGCGTGAGCTTAGGCAAGTATCCGCCTCAAAGAAATTCAGCATTTGGTTAAGGCGGTTTATCTCGCTGTTTTCTTTTGCTTTAAACAACTCAGTTAGACGCTCTGACAGTTGCATCATATCTTCAGAAGTATTGTGGATCGCGTAGACATCGGTGATCTGCTTGCTTTCTAGTTCAATCCAACCTTGTTCATTGAAGTAGTCGATAGCCGCAATCACACGCTGACGATCGGCTTGGAAGTGTGTCCAAAGCGCATCGAAGTCGACTTGGCACCACACTCTTGCTTGAGGAGAGCATTGGAAAATCGCTTCGACAAATTGACGACGTTCACTTTGAAATTGCTCTGTGATCTGCTGTTTCGGACGAATGAACTTAAATTTGTAGTCTGCGAAGTAGCTGTACTTGGGCTCAATCACACCTTCAATTTCGAGATACACCAGTAGTGTTTTTAGCGGTAACTGACGAATGTTGGATTCACGTGATAGTAGATTAAGCATGATCTCCCATTGATTCGAGCCAGAAGCGCCAATGTTTTGATTTTCGTAGATCTCTTTTAATACCGCTTGGATCGATATGTTGTCTGGCGTATCACCAAAAACGAAGTTCTCGAGTGTGCTTAAACCGTGTTTGTTAGCCAGTAAAATACATTCAGACGCTTGCCCATCTCGACCAGCTCTGCCGATCTCTTGTGAGTAGTTTTCGATCGATTTTGGTAAGTCAAAGTGAATCACTCGGCGAATGTTGGACTTATCCACGCCCATACCAAACGCGATAGTTGCGACGATACAGCTCACGTCATCATTCATGAATTGGTGTTGAATAGCATCTCTATTTTCAGGCTTAAGACCCGCATGGTAAGCCACTGCATTAACGCCAGCATTGCGAAGCTGCTGAGCCACCATCTCTGCCGTTTGTTGAAGGGTGACATAAACAATAGTCGGAGCGAGAGAAGCTTGGTTAACCACATTGCACAAGGTTTCTAGCTTACTGGTTTGTTCACAAGGTTGAATCGACAGATCGAGATTTTGACGATAGAAACCCGTAACCACAACGCGCTCCTCATCAATTTCAAACTTTGACTTCATATCTTGGATAACCGCTGTAGTCGCAGTGGCTGTCAGTAGTAGAACCTGAGGAATATTGAGCTGTTTTTGGTATTGAGGAAGCTTCAGGTAGTCGGGTCTGAAGTTGTGTCCCCATTCTGAAATACAGTGCGCTTCATCGACCACAAGCAGTGAGATCGACACTTGGGAGATAAACTGACGAAAGCGTTCGTTCTTCAAGCGCTCGACGGAGATCATGAGGATCTTGGTGTCACCGTTACGCACTGACTGCATAACCTGTTGTGTGGTTTGTCGGTCTTGGCTTGATTCGATTGCCGCTGCGCTAATGCCTTTACTGTGCAGGAAAGCGAGTTGGTCTTTCATCAAGGCTAACAGTGGCGATATCACCAAGGTTAAGTGCGGTAACTCTAATGCTGGTAATTGATAGCACAGCGATTTACCTGAACCTGTCGGGAATATCGCGGCAGTCGAGTGACCAGATAGAACGTTATCAATGACTTGCTTTTGCCCATTGCGCAGTGAGTCGAATCCGAATACTTGTTTTAGCTTCTGCTCAATCATTTATGTTCTACCTGAGTTATTAAGTGTCGTATTGATGCTAAAGCGGGCGCCTATTCATGATAGCGTCGCTTGATGAATCAAATGTCTTGCACCTGATTGTACCTAATTCTATTCTGTAGCTCCTATAGAAAAGCACCCCAATAGTATGAATAAGTCTGAGCTTCGCCAAATAATCATAGAGCAACTCGAATCCCGATTACGTATCGCACAATCTGCGACTCAGCGTGCGATTGATGCTGCGACCGATGAAGAGACTGTGCCTGAACATAAGTACGATACATTGGCATTAGAAGCTTCGTATCTCGCCCATGGTCAAGCGGTGAGGGTACAAGAGTGTGAAGACGATATTCAGTGTTATCGTAACTTAGTGTTGCGTGATAGTGAGAAGGTTACGGTGAGCAGTTACGTTGTGGTCATTGACGAGCATGATCAATATAAACACTTTTTTATGGGGCCGAGAGTCGGCGGACTTTCTGTCACGTGGAATGAGAATGAGATTGCCATCGTGACGGCAAATGCACCTTTTGGCCAGGCTCTAATGGGTAAAGAAGTTGGTGATGAGATTGAGTTTAAGGTCGCAGATAAACAGTTTTGCTACGAAGTTATCTCTATCGACTAACTAACTAACTGACTAATAGATATAAAACGTTTCTCTGACAAAGGAGCATATACCAAGGGTATAGTAATCTGTCAGATTGATGAGAGGATGTTATGAAAAACAATGTATTAATTGCATCACTAACAGCGGTTATCGCTGTTGTGAGCTTGCCAACGTTTGCTGCTCAGTGTCGAGTTGATTTGAAGAATGAACTACGAATTGATGACCAAAAAGTCGAAATCCATCAAGTGAATGGTGATACGGCCGTTTTTGATGATAACAACGACCTCTATATTCATGGTGAGAAGGTTGAGCTTGATGCCGACCAACAAGCGGCGATTGAGAAATATCGCGAAAACATGAGTGAGTACTTACCTCGAGCGAAACAAATGGCCAACGATAGCTTAGCGTTAGCCAATGACGTGATTGATGATATCGCGGCTAGCCTGGATTCACCTGAGTCATTTGATAATGTAAAAGAATCAATGAAAACCTACTTTGCAGAACTGGAAGCGCGTTATTACAAAGATGGCGAATTAGTGTTGCCTGCAGAAAGCTTTGATTCGATGGCCAATGGCTGGTCTGAAGATTTCGAGAAGGCGAAAGAAATCTTTAACCAAGAATTTATCTCTAGCGCTTTTAATGCGATGTCAGAAAAAATGAAACAAGACGGTGGCCTAAACCTGACTGAACTGGCTGACAGTATGGCTGAATTAAAGCTGAAAGTTGAAGAGCGAATGAAAGAACACTCTCAACAAGTACAGGAGGAAGCGAATGAGTTCTGTGATTCACTTGATGAGATGGCAGAACAAGAGCAAGAACTGCATGAAATCATTCCGAACTTAAAAGATTACCAAGTCTTCACAATTTAATTCGAGTCTAGTGATGAATAGTAAGAGCACCGGTCGGTGCTCTTTTTGTTTGTATAAATGGAACCACACGGCGAGTATTTATCTCAATTCAATCCATTTCCTTTTTAAGCCTACTGCTTCGCTTTGTTGCTTATAATTGAACGATAAGACTGGTTTTTTGTTAATTTTGTTGTTCTAAATAGCGCATTGATTGTAAAAATCAGAGAATTGTTCATTTATTGGTTGTGCCTATCATTGCTTTTTATTACTGTACTTCTCAACTAGTTCACTGATTTTTAATGCGGGCGATATGGACCAACAATCTTCCTCTTCAAGAGAGCACTTTAGCTCTCGTTTAGGTTTTATTTTAGCAGCGGCTGGTGCAGCGGTTGGCTTGGGTAATATTTGGGGTTTCCCGACTCAAGTTGCTAGCAACGGTGGTGGCGCTTTCCTTTTAGTCTATTTGATCATGATCTTCGTGGTTGCTTTCCCTATGTTGGTGGTTGAGATGGCTATAGGCCGTCACGGTCAAGCAAACCCAGTTGATAGCATGCGATCTTTGACGACAAACCCTTTGGGTAAGAAAGTCGGTGAGTTTGTCGGTTGGGTTGGACTGAGTGTACCAAGCGCAGTGTTGGCGTTTTACAGTATTGTTGGTGGCTGGTTGATCTGTTTCCTAATTGGTGCGGTCGCGGATCTTATCGGCCTAGAAGCGATTGCTGATTGGTTTAAGGGCTTCAGTGTTGAGCGCAACGTATTTGGTACCGTCGCGTTCTATGTACTGACTATCTTGATTGTGCAGGGCGGTGTTAAGCAAGGCATCGAGAAATGGTCGACTCGTTTGATGCCTGCGCTGTTTGTTTTATTTGGCTTATTGTTTGTTTACATCATGACGCAATCTGGCGCGATGGAAGGCCTAAAACATTACCTTATTCCAGACTTTGAGAAAGTGTGGGATAGAAAATTGATTCTGGCGGCAATGGGACAGGGGTTCTTCTCACTCACTATTGGCGGTTGCTCGATGTTGGTTTATGGCTCTTACTTAAGCAAGAAAGAGAACCTACCAAAAATGGCGATGAACGTAACTCTGGTGGATACTGCTGTCGCTTTTATTGCTGGATTAGTGGTGATGCCAGCAATGTTTGTTGCGATGCAAAAAGGCGTTCAAATCTACGCTGAAGACGGCTCACTATTAAGCTCTGACACTCTAGTATTCACGGTTTTGCCGTTGATGTTTGATAGTTTAGGTGTGCTTGGACAGATCTTTGCGATTGTGTTCTTTTTACTACTAACGATTGCTGCACTGACTTCTTCGATTTCGATGCTTGAAGGCCCGGTTGCGCTAGTGAGTGAGCGTTTCAATACTAGACGAACGCCAACAAGCTGGGTGATTGGTGGTGCTATCGCGCTGTTTAGTGTGGTGATTGTTTACAACTTTGCTGCGATGTTTGGCATGGTAGCGATGATTGCAACTCAGTATCTTCAACCAGTCGCTGCACTGATGTTCTGTGTGTTTGGTGGTTGGGTATGGAGCCGAGCTTCAAAAGTGAAAGAGCTTGAACAAGGCAGTCCTGATTTTCAACTTGGTTGGTTTGGTAAGGTTTGGCCAATGTATGTGAAGTTTGTGTGCCCAATTTTGGTAGCAACGGTTATCTGGGCATCTTTCGGTTAATGCAGAACCCTATCTGGGCTTTTTGAAATTACCTCCTCTGAACTTGAAATATTAAGCACAAAGCCACTCATAAAGAGTGGCTTTGTTGTTTTTATATAAAGCTTAGTGGCACGAAATATAAAGCTATAGCGGCACGAACAAGATAGAAAAAAGGCGCTGAACATAATATTCAGCGCCTTTGCATTGTTCGTTAAGCAATCGTGATTACTTAATTTCCATACCTTGAGCTTGCAAGTCCGCATGGTAAGAAGAACGTACAAACGGGCCACACGCTGCGTGAGTAAAGCCTAGCTCTAGAGCAATCTCTTTCAGCTCATCGAACTCAGAAGGCGGCACGTAGCGTTCTACTGGTAAGTGGTGACGGCTTGGTGCTAGGTATTGACCTAGTGTCAGCATAGTCACACCATGTTCGCGAAGGTCTTTCAGTACTTGAACGATCTCTTCTTTTGTCTCGCCAAGACCCATCATCACACCTGATTTTGTTGGGATATCAGGGTGCTGCTCTTTGAATTTCTTCAGTAGATCAAGAGACCACTTGTAGTTCGCACCTGGACGCGCTTTACGGTATAGACGTGGCGCTGTCTCTAGGTTGTGGTTGAAAACATCTGGCGGGTTGTCTTTCATTAGGTCAAGCGCAACGTCCATACGACCGCGGAAGTCTGGAACCAGTGTTTCGATACGAATCTTTGGGTTGAGTTCGCGAATCTCACGGTTACAGTCAGCAAAGTGCTGAGCACCGCCGTCACGCAAGTCATCACGGTCAACTGAAGTGATTACAACGTACTTCAGTTTCATGTCTTGAATTGTTTTAGCCAGTTTTTTCGGCTCTTCAGCTTCAGGAGCAACAGGACGACCATGGGCAACATCACAGAACGGGCAGCGACGAGTACAGATAGCGCCAAGAATCATAAACGTTGCCGTACCGTGGTTGAAACACTCGGCTAGGTTAGGGCAAGACGCTTCTTCACAAACTGAGTGCAGGTTGTTTTTACGCATTGCTGATTTGATTTCTTGAATACGATGGCTGTCTGAAGGAAGTTTAATCTTCATCCATTCAGGCTTACGTAGAACTTCTTTCTGTTCAGCAGGCATATTCTTTACGGGAATTAATGCCATTTTGTCAGCGTCACGATATTTAACGCCTTTTTCCATTTGGATTGGTTTGCTCATGATTTTATGCTTCTGCTGTAATGTTACTGGTGGCTTGAATGTCTACTTGGTCATAGCCGAGTAGCTCTACGAGCTCTTGTATTAACTGTTGCTCAACGTTTTCTAGTTCACTTGGTCCGCCGAGTTGGCTTACCTGCGCCATTTCCATACCTTGGTAACCACATGGGTTAATACGTAGGAATGGAGACAGGTCCATATCGACGTTGAGTGCTAACCCGTGGAACGAGCAGCCACGTCGAATACGTAATCCAAGTGAACAGATTTTCTTGCCATCGACATAAACACCAGGAGCGTCAGGTCGGGCAGCTGAATCTATATTGTAAGCTTTCAGAGTATTGATTACGAGGTTCTCGATATGAGTAACCAAATCACGTACTCCGAATTTCTTGCGGCGGATGTTAATCAGAAAGTAAGCCACTAATTGGCCTGGGCCGTGGTAAGTCACTTGGCCACCGCGATCGCTTTGTATTACAGGGATATCACCGGCATTTAATACATGCTCAGCTTTGCCTGCTTGTCCTTGAGTGAAGACAGGGTTGTGTTCAACCAACCAAACTTGGTCTAGGTCTTCTTCCGTGCGTTCGTCTGTGAACTTATGCATGGCTTTCCATACAGGTTCGTAATCCTGACGGCCTAATTTTTTTACGATTAGCTTATTTTGCAAAGCTGCACTCCCTCAAGGATTAATAAAGTGAACGCATTATAAACGCGAAACATGATTCTAACTACAGACGGACTGCAAGGTTTTTCAACTTTCTTTGTATTTATTGAAAATTAAGTTGAATGAATTTGAGCTAGATAGGGCGCTTTAAACAAAAACAGCGGCAATAAGCCGCTGTTTTTCATGGTGCGCCGAGCATGGCG
>NZ_JBFRMS010000026.1:0-20535 GCF_041470505.1 Vibrio sp. 10N.261.55.C5 | reverse complement strand
TAGAGAACAAATAGTGAATCGATTAGATTTATTATTGGCTACTTAGCTCAGTTGGTTAGAGCACATCACTCATAATGATGGGGTCGCAGGTTCAAATCCCGCAGTAGCCACCATTTATACAACGTCTTATTGAAGCACCAATATTCGATATGACTATAAAGATTTGCTGCGGTCGTGGCGGAATTGGTAGACGCACCAGATTTAGGTTCTGGCGCCGAGAGGTGTGAGAGTTCAAGTCTCTCCGACCGCACCATCATTAAATAGAACCCAGCTTTTTAGCTGGGTTTTGTTTTATCTGGAATATGCAAATCTGCTAGCCAAGTCACCAAGTATTCTCTTCTATAACCTCACTTTTAATACGATTTTATAAGACAATGTCAGCTCCATTTTCTAATTGAGTACGACTAGCCTATGAAACCCCTCCCCTTAACGATCGGTTGCTACACAGATACACCAAGTAAAAGCCAAGGTGTTTATCAAACTCAGTTAGATCTAGAAACAGGAAAACTATTACCTCTAGAGCTGATCATCAAATGTACTAACCCCTCTTTTATTACTGTAACAAAGACTGGGATCTATACTGCATCGGAAGTGGACCAGCAAAAACAGCCCCAGCTCATTCATATACCTAATGTTGATTCACAGCTAACACACAATACAAGCCTCATCTCGGGAGATCACCCTTGTCACGTCGCGATAGATCCACACAATAAGTTTGCTATCACGTCGCAATACTCATCAGGCACATTCGATATTTTTAGCTTAAGTATCAACGGCAGCATCGATAAACGACTCAAAACAATCCAGATGGTTGGTTCCGGGCCAAACAAAGAGAGACAAACTAGCCCACACGCCCATCAATGCCTGTTCTTACAAAACTCACCACAGTTTGTGACTGTCGATCTCGGCACCGATCGCATCAACTTCTATTGCTTTGATGAAGAGCAAGAAGAGTTCCTTGATGAGCCAATGCAGTCTATTAAGGTGCCCGCCGGCAATGGACCTCGCCATTTAATCTTTAACAAAGCTGAAGACAGAGCCTATGTGGTCTGTGAACTCTCTGAAACGTTGCTGACTTTGGAAAAGGTTTTAGGCATTTGGAATGTAGTGGAAGAGATTGATGCATTGCCTAATATGGAGAAGGGAGAAGCCGCAGCTGCGATTAAGCTATCGCCTGATGAGCAATTCCTTTATGTGTCATGTCGACACCAATCAAGAATCAGTAGCTTCAAAATCGACTCTGAGACTCAAAGGCTGACTTTCATTGATAGCTACGACACTGAAGGCAAATTCCCAAGAGACTTCCATATAACGAACGATGGGAAATGGCTTATCGCCGCCAACCAGCACTCCAACAACATCACCTCATTCAAGCGAGATAATGAAGATGGGTCTTTGGTTTATACAGGGTACTCTTTAGAGATCGATGCACCGGTTTGTGTGACACAGCAGCGATAGACATCATCGAATACAAAAAAGGAGAGCATTCGCTCTCCTTCTTTTCATAAGCAGTCTTAAACGCTCAATTAGAGACCCAAAGCGTATTTCAATACTTGAGCTTTAATCGGGCCTGAATTTTCAGCTAGTTTTAGAGCAGCATTACGTACAAATTTCAGTGGGCCAATGTCGTTGCTGAATGTCTTGTAGAAGAAATCCATGCCACTTTGCATCATTAGATTGTCGCCTCTTCTTATCACTTCATAGCGTCTTGCTACAGACTGGTTCAATTCACCCTTTTCTTTGGTGACATCCAGCAGTACTGATACATCTTTGAAGCCTAAGTTAACACCCTGCCCAGCCAAAGGGTTGATGGTATGCGCAGAGTCTCCGACCAAAATACAGTTATTCTTCGAGTATGATTGAGCATGACGTCGTGTCAGAGGAAAAGAACCCGAATTCAAGACTTTGATATCACCTAACTCTTTAGGAAAGTGAGTAAGTACTTCGTTACGTAGTTTTTCAGGGGCCATTGCTGACAGTTGCTTAATACGCAGTGGAGAATCATACCAAACTAACGAGCCCAGCCCGACTTCTTGACCGTCAGAGGTTAGAGAACACAAAGGCAAAAATGAACGAGGGCCACTTGGTAGAAATTGCTGCCAAGTAATATCTTGCTGAGGTTGTTCTGTTTCTACATTGATAAGCATACAGTGTTGTCGATAATCCCAAGCCGTGATGCCAATTCCAGCTTGTTGGCGAACGGCTGAATTCGCACCATCAGCACCAACCACCCACTTCGCAGACAACTCAGCCCCTGATTGAAGCTTTACGATATTGATTTCACCAAACTCAATCACATCGAGCTTTTCTGGGCATAACAGTTCGAGATTGTCGTAGGCATCAAATTGAGACCATAAACCTAATTGAATGAGTCTGTTCTCAACGATATAGCCCAAACGAGGAAGGTCTAGTGAGGCAGCATCAAATCGAGTACGACACTCTGGGTGCTCCCACGTCTCTAAACGTTTATAAGAACACACTCGCATTGCTGCAATACTTTGCCATGCACCAAGATCTTCAAGCAAATCGACCGATGCTTGAGAAATCGCTGACACACGAATGTCCATCGCTTGCGATTCATCAAAAGCTTGTGGGGCAAAACCTTCGATCACCGCAACACTCAGACCTTGCTTTGCAAAACCGATTGCTGTTGCTGCGCCAACCATGCCGCCACCGACTACTACAATATCGTAACTGTTCATATTTCGTACTTATCAGTTTGATTCTTTGACTGTTTTTGATTGTACTTTTTCATAACTAACTTGTAACCAAAAACCTTATTCGAAAAAAGGGTTATCCCTTATGGCATATGGCGTTAACGATAATAAAAACCACTACATAAGAGATTTGTTCAGACTACTAGTCAGTCGGTTTTGAAACCAGTACAATACGCCGCTTGCCGCTAGAGCCTGTCATAAAATTGAATACCGAATTATGACAAACGGGGCTAGCGGATAAATAATGGGCGATTTGCTCCCTTAAATTAAACTAACGATCGAGCGAACATATAATGAGTAAGAAACTGCTAATTAAAACTTGGGGCTGTCAGATGAATGAATATGATTCATCAAAAATGGCCGACCTGCTTAACGCTGCAAATGGCTATGAGCTAACTGAAGTACCTGAGGAAGCAGACGTACTACTATTGAATACTTGTTCTATCCGCGAAAAAGCGCAAGAAAAAGTATTCCACCAGCTTGGTCGTTGGAAAACGCTTAAAGATAAAAAAGAAGGTGTGGTGATCGGTGTGGGTGGCTGTGTAGCGACTCAAGAAGGTGATCACATTCGTCAACGTGCACCTTACGTAGACGTTATCTTTGGCCCACAAACATTACACCGTTTGCCAGAGATGATTAAATCATCACTGTCTAACGAAAAGCCAGTAATGGATATCTCTTTCCCAGAGATCGAAAAGTTCGATAACCTGCCAGAGCCAAAAGCTGAAGGCGCGACGGCGTTCGTTTCTATCATGGAAGGTTGTTCTAAATACTGTACTTACTGCGTTGTACCATACACACGTGGCGAAGAAGTTAGCCGTCCAATGGATGATGTACTTTTCGAAGTTGCTCAACTTGCAGAGCAAGGCGTACGTGAAGTTAACCTGCTAGGTCAAAACGTAAACGCATACCGCGGTCCAACACACGAAGGCGATATCTGTTCATTCGCAGAACTGCTTCGTCTTGTTGCTTCTATCGACGGTATCGACCGTATTCGTTTCACAACAAGCCACCCGCTTGAGTTTGGTGACGACATCATTGAAGTTTACAAAGACACACCAGAGCTAGTGAGCTTCCTTCACCTACCAGTACAAAGTGGTAGTGACCGTATTCTTACGATGATGAAGCGCCCACATACGGCTATCGAGTACAAATCTATTATCCGTAAACTGCGTAAAGCTCGCCCTGACATTCAAATCAGCTCTGACTTTATTGTTGGTTTCCCTGGTGAGTCTAAGCAAGACTTCGAAGATACAATGAAGCTAATTAAAGACGTTGATTTCGATATGAGCTTCAGCTTTGTTTTCTCTCCACGTCCAGGTACGCCAGCGGCAGATTACCCATGTGATGTACCAGCACAAGAGAAGAAAGATCGTCTGTACGAACTGCAGCAAACGGTAAACACACAAGCTATGCGTTTCTCTCGTCTAATGTTAGGCACAGAGCAACGTATCCTTGTTGAAGGCCCATCAAGAAAGAACCTAATGGAACTTCGCGGCCGTACAGAAAACAGCCGTGTTGTGAACTTCGAAGGTTCTGCAGACCTAATCGGTCAATTCGTAGATGTGAAGATCACTGAGGTTTACACCAACTCACTACGTGGTGAGCTAGTTCGCACAGAAAAAGACATGGGTCTACGCGTTGTTATGACTCCAGCAGAAATGATGGAAAAAACAAAACGTGAAGACGAGCTAGGTGTAGCGACATTTACGCCATAGGCAATACAACTGTTTGAGCACAAAGCGCAAACACAAAGCTTGAAATTACCTAACTAAGTGACCATCTTAGAAATAGGGATATCACCATCAGAAGCCCGGTCTAAATCGGGCTTTTTGCTCTTTGTTTTATTTAAGAGTGAGTGGCACAAAATGAGAGGCTAATTTGAGCAATAAAATCGTTACCTTAGAGATAAATCTAGAACCAGCAGACAACAAGCGCTTGGCAAGTTTATGCGGACCATTTGACGACAACATCAAGCATCTTGAGCGTCGTCTGGGCGTTGAGATTAATTACCGTAGCAACTTTTTCACCATTGTCGGTAAGCCTCACACTACAGCCGCAGCTTTAGACATCATCAAACACCTCTATGTTGAAACGGCTCCAGTTAAAGGCAACATAATCGATATCGAACCAGAGCAAATACATCTGGCGATCACCGAGTCAGGCATTTTGGAGCAACACGTCGAGTCTGAAATTGACTACGGCAAAGAAGTGACCATTAAGACTAAAAAAGGCGTCATCAAACCTCGAACGCCAAACCAAGCACAGTACCTAATGAACATGGTGACTCATGACATCACCTTTGGTATTGGGCCAGCAGGTACAGGTAAAACCTACTTAGCCGTTGCTGCAGCAGTTGATGCACTTGAACGCCAAGAGATTCGTCGCATTCTATTGACGCGCCCTGCTGTTGAAGCCGGTGAGAAGCTTGGTTTCCTACCGGGTGATTTAAGCCAAAAAGTAGACCCATATTTACGTCCACTTTACGATGCGCTGTTTGAGATGCTTGGCTTTGAGCGAGTTGAGAAGCTGATTGAACGTAACGTAATTGAAGTTGCGCCACTGGCTTACATGCGTGGTCGTACATTGAATGATGCGTTTATCATTCTTGATGAGAGCCAAAACACCACGGTAGAACAGATGAAGATGTTCTTAACCCGTATCGGTTTTAACTCACGCGCTGTGATCACAGGTGATATTACGCAAATCGATTTACCTCGTGGTGCAAAATCAGGCTTACGCCATGCGACTGAAGTGCTCAATGAAGTCGACGACATTAGCTTTAACTTCTTCATGTCTGAAGACGTCGTTCGTCACCCTGTAGTTGCTCGTATCGTCAACGCATACGAGAAGTGGGAAGCAAAAGACCAGAAAGAGCGCAAAGAGTTTGAAAAGCGTAAACGTGAAGAGCGTGAAGCCAAACTTCTTGAGGCTCAGCAGGTAGTTACGACACAATTAGCAACACAAAATAGCTCTGTAATTGCAGAACAAGGTGATAAATAGATGTCTATTGAACTAGACCTGCAATTAGCGGTCGAAAATGAGCAAGGTCTTCCAACTGAGCAAGATATTCAGCTTTGGTTGGACAAGACAATTCCTCAGTTTCAAGAGAACGCTGAGTTGACGGTTCGTATCGTTGATACACAAGAAAGCCACCAGCTCAATCATGAATATCGTGGCAAAGATAAGCCAACTAACGTGTTGTCTTTTCCATTCGAGGCTCCTCCAGGGATCGAGTTAGATCTACTGGGCGACCTCATTATCTGCCGCCAAGTTGTCGAAAAAGAAGCAGAAGAGCAAAGTAAGCCTCTGCTAGCACACTGGGCTCATATGGTTGTACATGGCAGTCTGCATCTGCTAGGTTATGATCATATCGAAGATGATGAAGCTGAAGAGATGGAGTCACTCGAGACAGAAATCATGCAATCTATGGGGTTTGAAGACCCTTACATTCTAGAAAAGTAAATTGATTCTAGTAAAGTAGGTTGCAGAGAAACAATAACTCATCGAACCTGTGATTTTCACAGGAATCTGAGTTGTAACGTGTGCTATCACACTTCTGATAGCGTTATTTTTTGAGAAATCATGAACGAAGGTAACCCCCCCACTTCTGAGGGAAGTAAAAAATCTGAAGGTCCGAGTAGAAAGTCCTTCTTTGAACGCCTAGGCCAACTATTTCAAGGTGAAGTAAAAGATCGCCAAGAGCTCGTAGATGTAATCCGCGACTCAGAAATTAATGACCTAATTGACCACGACACACGCGACATGCTCGAGGGTGTTATGGAAATTTCAGAGATGCGAGTACGCGATATCATGCTGCCTCGCTCTCAAATGGTTACAGTTGAACGCACAGATGATCTAGATACATTGATTGCGCTCATTACTGATGCTCAACACTCTCGCTACCCAGTGATCAGTGAAGATAAAGACCATGTTGAAGGCATTCTATTAGCGAAGGACCTACTTAAGTATTTGGGTTCAGAAAGTGCTCCATTTGATATCGAACAAGTGATTCGCCCTGTCGTGGTTGTTCCTGAAAGTAAGCGAGTTGATCGCCTGCTTAAGGAGTTCCAAGAAGAGCGTTACCACATGTCTATCGTTGTCGATGAGTTTGGTGGAGTTTCTGGCCTGGTAACCATTGAAGATATCCTCGAAGAAATCGTTGGTGAAATTGAAGACGAGTTCGACGATGAAGAAGAGCTAGATATTCGTAAGCTGAGTAAGCATACCTTCTCTGTAAAAGCTTTAACCACTATTGAAGAGTTCAACGATACGTTTAACACTGCCTTTAGTGACGACGAAGTGGATACGGTAGGCGGCATGGTTATGACAGCACTCGGCCACCTGCCGGTTCGTGGCGAAATTGTAGAAATCGAAAACTACCATTTCAAAATAACATCAGCAGATAACCGTCGTGTGATTCAGCTACAGGTAACCATTCCTGACGAACAGCCTCTTCCGACTATCGAAGAATAACAACTTCTCTCTAAAGAGATGACAGAAATTAGATGACTAATACCTTTATTCATCGCCTATTACGGCCGCTTGCGGCCGTTTTTGTTGGCGCTATAACCACCCTTTCATTCGCTCCATACTCTATATGGCCTCTTGCTATTCTCAGCCCAGCTTTGTTGCTGTTACTGATCCACAACCGCTCTCCTAAAAGTGCGCTTTGGATTGGCTACGCATGGGGTTTAGGTCAATTCACCACAGGTATCAGCTGGGTATACGTCAGCATTGATGGTTTTGGCGGCATGCCACTGGCAGCCAACCTATTTTTGATGGCATTGCTTGTTGGCTACCTAGCCGTTTATTCAGGGCTATTTACCTGGGGTTTGAATAAATTCTTCCCTGCCAATAACCTAAGCCGCTTTTTCCTCGCAGCTCCTGCATTATGGTTAGTCAGCGATTGGCTGCGTGGATGGGTAATGACGGGCTTCCCTTGGCTTTGGTTAGGCTACAGCCAAATCGATTCGCCATTAGGTTCATTTGCACCGATTGGCGGCGTAGATCTAGTAACTTTAGCGATCATTGTTTCAGCCTCTGCATTCACTTATGCGATTGTTAACCGAGCTTGGAGCATCGCTCTCATTCCCGCCGTCGTATTTAGTGCAGGCTTTGGTATTCGCAACATCGACTGGGTCACGCCGAACCCTGAAAAAACCACGTCAGTCGTCTTAATCCAAGGCAACGTCGATCAAGACAGCAAATGGCTGCCGAGTCATCGCTGGCCGACCATGATGAAGTACACCGACCTAAGCAGAGAAAACTGGGGAGCGGATATCATCATCTGGCCTGAAGCGGCTATTCCAGCATTCGAAGTTGAGATCCCATCTTTCCTACGTAACTTGGATAGCGCAGCGAAGATGAACAACAGTTCGATCATTACCGGTGTGCTGAATCAGTCTGAAGATAAGAAATACTACAACAGTGTTCTTTCTCTCGGTGTGAATCCATACGGTGAGTACAGCTACGATCCAGACGAACGCTACCATAAACACCACCTGTTACCATTTGGTGAGTTTGTGCCGTTTGAAGATATCTTGCGTCCATTAGCACCTTTCTTTAACTTGCCAATGTCATCATTTAGCCGTGGCGACTTTGTTCAACCAAACATAGTGGCAAATGGTCGTCACTTAGCGCCGGCACTGTGTTATGAGATCATCTTTAATGATCAAGTTAGACAGAACGTAACCGACGAGACTGACTTTATTTTAACGCTCTCTAACGATGCGTGGTTTGGTCGTTCGATTGGCCCTCTGCAACATATGGAAATTGCACAGATGCGTGCTCTGGAGCTTGGTAAGCCGGTTATTCGCTCGACCAACAACGGTGTGACGGCAGTTACTGATTACAAAGGCAATATAATCAAGCAAGTGCCTCAGTTTGAAACGGCAGTGTTAAAAGCTGAACTCATTTCAACGGATGGTCAAACGCCTTATCACACAGTAGGTACTTGGCCACTGTATATCTGGGCGATGCTCAGCTTGGTGATTGGTTGGGTAATTAGAAAGCCAAAAAGCTAGATTCGACGAAAAGTGATTTGAGGGTTGACTGATCGGGTCAACCCTTTTTCATTGCTGTGGTTTTGCGTTGATACGCTATGGTTCAGAAGCTTACGGTTTAAGGGCTTTACGACTAAACCCTTTAGAACCACATTTAATGCATGGAATGATATTGGTTGGGTGGTTATATTCGGTTTGGTGACCACACTCGTCGCATACTAAGGTTCCCAAGCCAATGACTTCACCCGCTTGATACAAGCCTTGGTGTTCTAAGTCTTGGAACAGTTCAACCCATTCCACCTTAGTACGATCAGTAATATCCAACAGCCCTTGCCAAATAGAGTCCGCAATCATCAAATAGAATGGACCGCTTTTACTCTCTTCATAGCTTTCGGAAAACTCTTTTAAGTCCGACTTCACGTAGGCAGAGATCAATGAAAGCTCATCTTTAGTCATATCATTAGCTGCTTTCGCAAACTTGCCCGACGTTTCGATTTTGTTGTTGAGCTCTTCAGGGCTATGCTTCAGCGTTTCAATCACCTCTTCGACGACTTCTTCATAGAGCGCTTTTTTCTTCGGCATAACAACCTCCTTAAGATAACCAACCTTTTAGTGAGCAAACGGATGCGCTGCAATGCACTCCCGCTTACAAACAAATGCAATTCATACTCTTAAGTATAGTTGCCCTGCGAAATTCAGTGAAAATTACACAATCTACTAAGCGGCAACTGCAAGTATGAAGGGTATAACTATTGTTGTACTCAGCTCCTTTAGGTATTCTATGACGATCTGTAAGATTCTGTTCTAACCGAACTCACAAATTCCAAGATAACCGGATACCATCGATGCAAGAACAATATAACCCGCAAGAGATTGAACAAAAGGTTCAACAACACTGGGATAACAGCGAGACTTTCGTTGTAAGTGAAGACCCAAACAAAGAAAAATTCTACTGTCTTTCTATGTTCCCTTACCCAAGTGGCCGACTGCACATGGGTCACGTGCGTAACTACACCATCGGTGATGTGGTATCTCGTTTCCAACGTCTACAAGGCAAAAACGTAATGCAGCCAATTGGTTGGGATGCATTCGGCCTACCTGCAGAAAACGCCGCTGTTAAAAACAATACAGCACCTGCACCATGGACTTACGAAAACATTGAGTACATGAAGAACCAGCTTAAGCTTCTAGGCTTTGGTTACGACTGGAACCGTGAATTCGCAACGTGTACTCCAGAGTACTACCGTTGGGAACAAGAGTTCTTCACTAAGCTTTACGAAAAAGGCCTGGTTTACAAGAAGACATCTTCAGTGAACTGGTGTCCAAACGACCAAACAGTACTGGCAAATGAGCAAGTAGAAGACGGTTGTTGCTGGCGTTGTGACACTCCAGTAGAGCAAAAGAAAATTCCACAGTGGTTTATTAAAATCACTGAGTACGCTCAAGAGCTACTAGACGATCTAGACAACCTTGAAGGTTGGCCTGAAATGGTTAAGACCATGCAGCGCAACTGGATCGGCCGCTCTGAAGGTGTTGAGCTATCTTTCGCTGTTAACGGCGAAGAAGCACCATTAGAAGTGTACACAACACGTCCAGATACACTAATGGGTGTTTCTTACGTTGGTATCGCTGCAGGTCACCCTCTTGCAGAGAAAGCATCGAAGAACAACCCAGAGCTTGCTGCATTCGTTGAAGAGTGTCGTAACACTAAAGTTGCTGAAGCTGAACTCGCAACGATGGAAAAGAAAGGTATGGATACTGGCCTAACGGCTATCCACCCTCTTAACGGTCGTGTTGTTCCTGTATACGTAGCAAACTTCGTACTTATGGATTACGGCACAGGTGCGGTAATGGCGGTTCCTGCTCACGATCAACGTGACTACGAGTTCGCAACTAAGTACGGCATCGATATCATCCCAGTAATCAAACCTGAAGATGGTTCTGAACTAGACGTGTCTGAAGCGGCTTACACTGAAAAAGGTGTACTGTTTGATTCTGGTGAATTCGATGGTCTTGCGTTCCAAGAAGCATTCGATGCAATTGCTGCGAAGCTTGAAGCTGAAGGCAAAGGTAAGAAGACAGTAAACTTCCGTCTACGTGACTGGGGTGTATCTCGTCAACGTTACTGGGGCGCTCCAATCCCAATGGTAACCACTGAAGACGGTGAAGTTCACCCAGTACCAGCAGACCAACTGCCAGTCATTCTTCCTGAAGATGTAGTAATGGATGGCGTAACGAGCCCAATCAAGGCTGACAAGTCTTGGGCTGAAACAACATTCAACGGCGAACCCGCTCTACGTGAGACTGACACGTTCGATACGTTTATGGAGTCTTCTTGGTACTACGCACGTTACTGTTCACCGCAAGCAGACGACATTCTAGATCCAGAGAAAGCAAACTACTGGCTACCAGTTGACCAATATGTTGGTGGTATCGAGCACGCTTGTATGCACCTGCTTTACTCTCGTTTCTTCCATAAGCTTCTACGTGATGCTGGCTACGTGACGTCTGATGAACCGTTCAAGCAACTACTATGTCAAGGCATGGTTCTGGCTGACGCGTTCTATCACGAAAACGAAAAAGGCACCAAAGAGTGGATTGCACCGACTGACGTAACGGTTGAACGTGACGGTAAAGGTCGCATCGAAAAAGCAGTCGACGATCAAGGTCGTGAAGTTGAACACTCAGGCATGATCAAAATGTCTAAGTCTAAGAACAACGGTATCGACCCACAAGAGATGGTAGACAAGTACGGCGCTGATACAGTACGTCTATTCATGATGTTTGCATCACCTGCAGACATGACGCTTGAGTGGCAAGAGTCTGGCGTTGAAGGGGCTAACCGCTTCCTTAAACGTGTTTGGAAATTGGTTCACGCTCACTCTTCTAAAGGCGCTGCTGAATCTGTTGATGCTTCTGCTCTGTCTGGTGACCAAAAAGCACTTCGCCGTGATATCCACAAGACTATCGCGAAAGTAACGGACGATATCGGCCGTCGCCAAACATTCAACACAGCAATCGCTGCGATCATGGA
Source organism: Vibrio sp. 10N.261.55.C5 (assembly GCF_041470505.1). Lineage (NCBI taxonomy): Bacteria > Pseudomonadati > Pseudomonadota > Gammaproteobacteria > Vibrionales > Vibrionaceae > Vibrio > Vibrio sp. 10N.261.55.C5. Next base: position 8,779 of record NZ_JBFRMS010000026.1, on the reverse strand, counting down.
ATTGATGAACAAGCTAGCGAAAGCACCTCAAGAGTCTGTACAAGATCGTGCAATCCTTGATGAAGCGCTAAAAGCTGTTGTTCGCATGCTTTACCCAATGACGCCACACATCTCTTACGAAATGTGGATTGCACTGGGTGAATCAAACGTAGACTCAGCAACATGGCCAACTTTCGATGAGAAAGCGCTAATTGAAGACGAGAAAACTATCGTTGTTATGATCAACGGTAAGCTACGTGCGAAACTAACCGTTGCTGCTGATGCAACAGAAGAGCAAGTTCGTGAGCTTGGTCTAAACGATGAGAACGCTAAGAAGTTCCTAGATGGCTTAACTATCCGTAAAGTTATCTTCGTACCAGGTAAGCTTCTAAACATCGTTGCTAACTAATTTCGTTAGCACAATGCAATTGCTAAAGAATTAACGAACTTAATTCATCAAAAGCAGTCTGTAGACAGGGTAGCTAATTGCCCTGTCTACTTATTTAAGCGCTTTAGACTTGAGCCTAACCACTCAAACGAACTAAAGCCTTTAAATAAGTATTCTACCTTCATGAGAGCCATCAAATAATGCGCCTGATTTCACTATCTTCATTGAAAGTTACTGTTGTTGTTTTAACCGTCAGCCTATTAAGTGCGTGTGGTTTCCACCTACGTGGTGATTACTCCGTACCAGAAGAACTCAACAAGATCTCCGTAACCAGTTACGACCAATACAGTACGTTTACACGTATGATGAAAGGTCAACTGCGTATGAATGATGTAGAAATTGTGCCACCGGCTGAGAATACACCTAACCTGCATATTATTAGTGAGAGCGTAGGTGAGCGAACTCTGTCTCTATACCAAAACACTCGTGCAGCAGAGAAAGAACTGACATTCCGCGCTTCATACCGCGTAACTGTCCCGGATCTAGGCTCAAAGACGTTCTCAACCAGCGTAACCCGTAGTTACCTAGATAACCCGCTAACTGCACTTGCGAAGTCGGTTGAACGAGACATGATCGAAGATGAGATGCGTAAGTTGGCAACAAGCCAAATCCTTCGTCAGATGGCTCGACTAAAAGCGAACATTGCAGCTGATAGCATGGACCTAGATGCACTAGAGCACGTTCAAGTGAAAGAACTCGAAAAGCAATACAACATCAAGAATGTTGAGATCGTACCAGCTTCAGAAGAACAACCAACACTTAGCGATTCGGCTGAGTAATAGGTTTATTTGATGCGTATTTTTGCTGACCGCTTATCAGAGCAACTTATTAAACAGTTGAGTAATGTTTACCTAATTTTTGGTAACGAACCGCTACTGTTGCAAGAGAGCCGAGAAGCGATTCAAAAGGCTGCAAAACAGCAAGGCTTTGAAGAACGTCACCGCTTTGCGATTGATAGCAGTCTCGACTGGAATCAAGTCTACGACTGCACTCAAGCACTGAGCCTATTCTCTAGCCGTCAGGTCATCGAGCTTGAACTGCCAGAGTCAGGCGTCAATGCCGCAATAGCGAAAGAGCTACTCGCAATCTCCGAGCATATCCACAGTGATATCTTGTTAATCTTGGTGGGCACTAAGCTCACCAAAGCTCAAGAAAGCGCTAAGTGGTTTAAGGCTCTTTCGAATCAGGGTCACTGGGTCAGTTGCCTAACGCCAGATGTCAGCAGGCTACCTCAATTTGTTCAAGCACGCTGCCGTCAAGTCGGGTTGTCGCCAGACCCTGAAGCGATTCAAATGCTGGCGCAATGGCATGAGGGTAACCTGTTTGCACTCACACAAAGCCTCGAAAAACTGGCACTTCAATATCCAGATGGAAAGCTAACCTTAGTGCGCTTAGAAGAATCGCTGAGCCGCCACAACCACTTCACTCCATTCCATTGGAGTGATGCCCTATTGGCAGGGAAAGGAAATCGAGCACAACGAATCCTGCGTCAGCTAGAAGCTGAAGGTGTCGAACCCGTCATTTTATTACGTAGCATACAACGAGAGCTTGCTCTGCTATTACAAATGCAGCAACAAATGAAACAGATGCCGATTGGTCAGGTCTTCGAAAAACACCGTATCTGGCAATCTAAAAAGCCTCTTTATAACGCCGCGCTAACAAGAGTTTCGATTTCTCAATTACACTCTTTGTTCGCGTTGCTCACTCAAGCTGAATTGATGACAAAAACTCAATATGAGCAGTCGCCTTGGCCACTAATTCATCAGTTAAGCGTAGAGTTTTGTATCCCTTCAGCTTCAATACCATTCCACGCATAAAAGCGTGTTATATTCTAGGGTCAACAAGCCCTAAACAAAGCTAAATTCAGATTAAAGGAACACCCAGTGTTACGTGAAGAACTAAAAGATTTTCTTGCAGACAAAGCCGACGACATGAAAGCAGAATCGATTGTAACTATCGATGTAGAAGGCAAATCAAGCGTTACTGATTACATGATTGTTTGTACTGGCACCTCTAAACGCCATGTTGCCTCTATTGCACAGCATGTTGCTGATGAAGTGCGTAAAGCGGGTATGCAACCTCTAGGTATGGACGGTCAGCAAGAAGGTGAATGGGTTGTTCTAGATATGGGCACAAGCATGCTTCACGTTATGCAAGAAGAGCATCGTGAGCTGTACCAACTAGAAAAACTTTGGGGCTAAGCTTTGAAGATCCAGTTAATCGCAGTTGGCACAAAAATGCCAAAGTGGGTTGAAGAAGGGTTTCAAGAATACAAACGCCGCTTCCCTCACGATATGCCATTAGAGCTCATTGAAATTACTGCAGGAAAGCGCGGTAAAAATGCAGATATTGCACGCATTCTTCAAAAAGAAGGTGAAGCGATGCTGGCTGCAGTTCCAAAAGGCAACCGTATTGTCACGCTCGATATCCCAGGTAGAAAGTGGGATACACCTCAACTTGCTGAGCAATTAGAAAGTTGGAAGCTGGATGGACGTGACGTATCTATCCTAATTGGCGGGCCTGAAGGATTAGCACCTGCATGTAAAGCGGCCGCAGACCAAAGTTGGTCTCTGTCTGCGCTTACTCTCCCTCACCCATTAGTACGCGTTATCATGGCTGAAAGCTTGTATCGAGCTTGGAGCATCACTGCTAACCACCCTTATCATCGAGAATAAGCGTTAATGTTACGTAAACGTAGCCAAATCCGCGATTACAAAGCAGAAGCACGACTATTTACTAGCCGTGCTTTTGTTGCGTTTGCGGGGATCATAGTCATGATGTCGATGTTGGTTGTTAACCTGTACAACATTCAGGTCAATCAATACCAAGACTATAAAACTCGTTCTAACGACAACCGTATCAAGGTCGTTCCGATCGCCCCTAACCGTGGTTTGATTTACGATCGCAACGGTATACTTCTTGCCGAAAACCGTCCTGTTTTCAATCTAGAAATCATACCCGAAAAAATTAAAGATATGGATGACACGCTTGCTCGTCTGCAAGCATTAATTGAGATCCCGCCAGAGCGTATCGAGCGCTTTAATCGTGATCGTCGTAATTCACGACGCTTTAAATCAGTACCTATTCTTAATCAACTGTCTGAAGAACAAGTTGCCGTCTTCTCTGTAAACCAACACAAATTCCCAGGTGTTGAAGTTACGGGAACTTTGAAGCGTTTCTACCCTTACGGTGATGTGCTCACTCACGTAATAGGCTATGTATCGCGCATCAATGACCGTGATATGCAGCGCTTGATGCGAGAAGAAAAAGACGCCAATTACCAAGCTACACGTGATATCGGTAAGTTGGGTATTGAGCGTTATTACGAAGATATGTTGCACGGTACAGCTGGCTACCAAGAAGTCGAAGTTAACAGTCGTGGACGAGTGATTCGTACCCTCAAATTTGTCCCTTCGGTTCCAGGCAAAGATATCGTACTTAACTTAGATATCAAGCTACAGCTATACGTACATAAGTTACTTGATGGCCGCCGTGGTTCAGCTATCGTTCTCGATCCGAAAGACAATGGCGTGTTAGCCATGGTATCGAGCCCAAGCTACGACCCAAATGCATTCGTACATGGTATTTCGTCTAAAGGTTATAACGCCCTGCTTCAAGACAAAGACCGCCCTTTGGTTAACCGTGCAACGCTAGGTATTTACCCACCAGCATCGACGATCAAGCCATTCATGGCTGTTGCGGCTCTGCAAGAAGGTGTGATTACACCTAATACAACGCGTAATGACCCAGGTTATTGGAAGATCCCTAATTCAAAAACAAGACCATTCCGTGACTGGTTGCGTTGGGGACACGGGGTCGTTGATATAGAGAAAGCGATTGAAGAGTCAGTGGATACTTTCTTTTACCAAATTGCTTATGATCTCGGCATTGATCGCATATCCAAATGGATGATGATGTTCGGCTTTGGTGATTATACTGGCATCGATATTTATGAAGAAAGCAAAGCCAATATGCCAACTCGTGATTGGAAGATGGCAAGACACCGTGTGCCTTGGTACCAAGGTGACACCATCCCAGTTGGTATTGGCCAAGGCTACTGGACTGCAACACCCATGCAGATTGCAAAAGCCACATCAGTTTTGGTCAATGAAGGTGAAGTAACCGCACCTCACCTACTTCGTTCAACCATTGATAACGGTCGTCCATTCGATGAACAAATCATGTCGGACATTGAAACTTACCCACCGCTAACCGGGGTTAAGAAGAAGTATTGGGATATCGCTCAGGAAGGTATGAGGCTGGCTAACCACGGTAAGAAAGGTACGGCAAGACGTTCATTCCAGAAGATGTCTTACCAAACCGCTGGTAAATCGGGTACCGCACAGGTATTCGGCTTAAAAGAAGATGAAGAGTACAACGCGGATGAAATCGCAGAGCACTTACGCGATCACGCCCTCTTTACGGGTTACGCGCCTTTTGAAGATCCTGAAGCCGTCGTGACTATCGTTCTAGAGAACGCAGGTGGCGGTTCTTCTAACGGCGGCCCAGTAGTAAGAAGGATTTTAGACCATATTATCCTTGCAGAAGATTATCAAAGTGAGCCAATTAAATAATGAAACTTGATCCTTCAACTGGACGAAATAGAGCCCTATTCGAAAGGCTGCATATCGACCTGCCGCTATTGCTCGGCATTCTGGTTTTAATGGGCTTTGCCCTACTGATCATGTACAGCGCAAGCGGACAAAGCCTTGCGATGATGGATCGCCAGGCGATGCGCATGGCTCTGTCTTTAGGTGTGATGATCTTCCTAGCGCAAATCTCACCTCGCACTTATGAAACCTCGGCACCACTGCTATTTGTAGGTGGTGTCATCTTGCTATTGGGCGTGTTGTTCTTTGGTGAAGCCTCTAAAGGCGCCCAGCGTTGGTTAAACTTCGGCTTTGTTCGATTCCAACCGTCAGAGCTATTAAAGCTCGCGGTGCCTTTGATGCTGGCGCGATTTATCGGTAAGCGCTCACTTCCACCAACATTCCAAACATTAGCGATCTCGCTAGTGATGGTGTTTGTACCGACGATTCTAATCGCAAAGCAGCCTGACCTAGGTACATCTATCCTTATCGCCGCATCAGGTATCTTCGTGATATTCCTGGCAGGTATCAGTTGGAAAATCATTGCTAGCGCCGCAATCGCGTTAGGGGCATTTATTCCAATCTTATGGTTCTTCTTGATGCGTGAATATCAAAAGGTACGTGTAAGAACCCTCTTTGATCCTGAATCAGATCCATTAGGTGCGGGTTACCACATCATTCAAAGTAAGATTGCGATAGGTTCGGGTGGTATATCAGGAAAAGGTTGGTTGCAAGGCACTCAATCTCAACTAGAGTTCATCCCAGAGCGTCATACTGACTTCATTTTTGCGGTCATCGCCGAAGAATGGGGCATGATCGGTATCTTGTTCTTGCTTGCGATCTACCTGTTTATTATTGGACGTGGCTTAGTGCTTGCGAGCCAAGCTCAAACCGCATTCGGTCGAATGATGGGCGGCAGTATTGTACTGAGCTTCTTCGTTTATATTTTTGTAAACATTGGCATGGTAAGTGGCATTCTACCTGTGGTTGGTGTTCCTCTTCCTTTAGTCAGTTATGGTGGTACTTCAATGGTTACCCTTATGGCTGGTTTTGGTATTTTAATGTCGATACATACACACAGAAAAGCATTCTCAAAGGCGACCTAATCGATGTCTATTACAACGTTTCAAAACAAAGCATCCTTGGTTGAAGAGCTGCCAATCAAAAAAATAGTCTCTATCTTGGGGCTAGCGATTTTAATCAATGGTTGTTCTTCAAAGCAGCCAACAGGGCGCTACGATATTGATTCAGATATTGCACCAGACGCACCGATCTCAGTAGAGCATCTCGAGGATGCTCACCCTCAGTATGAACCTTATAGTTTAGGTGGTAATACGGATTACACTTTGCGTGGCGAAGACTACAAGATCGTAAAGAAAACCGAAGGTTTTACTGAGAAAGGCAAAGCCTCTTGGTACGGTAAGAAGTTTCATGGTCACTTAACGTCTAATGGCGAGATCTACGACATGTATTCGATGTCTGCGGCGCACAAAACATTGCCAATTCCAAGCTATGTAAAAGTGACGAATACCGACAATAACAAAACGACGATTGTTCGTATCAATGACCGCGGCCCATTCCATGAAGGCCGAATCATTGACCTTAGTTATGCGGCAGCTTATAAGCTCGATGTGTTGAGAACCGGCACGGCAAATGTTGAGATTGAAGTCATTACTGTGGCTATGCCAACCGACGCAAATAAAAAGGCTGCTTTACCGCAATTTATTATTCAAGTCGCAACATCTCCACATGAAGATAGAACAGAGAAGTTAGCGAAAGATCTAGCCGAAAAGCTAGAAGTAGCAACGTTCTTGCAGCCAAATGATGACAACTACCGTCTGATGATTGGGCCATTTCATGACTATGCTCTGACTCAAGAGAAATTAGAACAAGTTAAGCTAATGGGTTACCCGTCAGCTTATATAAAAAAACACACCCTAACTCGCTAATTAATCTAACAGTTACTTCTGGTAATCAGCGCTCTGGTGTGACAGAGTGATTCTGTTAATATATGAATAGTTCACCAAATAATTGCATTCAAAATGATTAAATCTAATAAACTTGTTAAATCGATTTTTGCTACTTCTGTTGCTCTTTCTGCAACGATAGCTACATCGTCATTCGCCGCTCCTATTGTTGTTCCTGATGCACCTCAAATCGCCGCTAAAGGTTTTGTTCTGATGGATTACCATTCAGGCAAAGTACTAGCAGAGAAAGAGATGAATACTCAACTTTCTCCAGCAAGTTTAACCAAGATGATGACGAGCTACGTAATTGGCCAAGAGCTAGAACGTGGCAACATCAACTTAAACGACGATGTTGTAATCAGTGAAAATGCTTGGGCTAAAAACTTCCCAGATTCATCTAAGATGTTCGTTGAAGTAGGTACAACGGTTAAAGTTGAAGAACTGAACCGCGGTATCATTGTTCAGTCAGGTAACGATGCTTGTGTTGCGATGGCTGAACACATCGCCGGATCTGAAGATGCATTCGTTGACCTAATGAACGCATGGGCAAGCTCTATCGGTATGAAAGACACGCACTTCGCTAACGTGCACGGTCTAGACAACCCGAACCTATACTCAACGCCTTACGATATGGCGCTACTTGGTCAGGCGCTGATTCGCGACGTACCAGACGAGTACCGTATCTACTCACAGAAGAAATTCACTTACAACGGCATCACCCAGTACAACCGTAACGGTCTGTTATGGGATAAGAGCATGAACGTTGATGGCATCAAAACGGGCCACACAAGCAATGCAGGTTACAGCCTAGTAAGCTCAGCGACAGAAGGCAAAATGCGCCTAGTGGCTGTAGTTATGGGCACCAAGAATGCGAATGCTCGTAAAACAGAAAGCAAAAAACTGCTTAGCTACGGCTTCCGCTTCTTTGAAACAGTGGCACCACACACAGCCGGTGAAACCTTCGTAGAAGAGAAGATCTGGATGGGTAGCAAGGACACAGTTGCACTGGGTGTCGACGAAGATACTTTCGTAACGCTACCTCGTGGTCAAGCTAAGAACCTGAAGGCAAGCTTCGTTCTTGAGAAAGAGCTAGAAGCGCCAATCAGCAAAGGCGATGTAGTTGGTAAAATATTCTACCAAGTAGACGGTGAAGACGTTGCTGAATACCCACTACTAGCACTTGAAGATGTAGACCAAGGCAGCCTATTCAGCCGTCTATGGGACTACCTAGTTCTTCTGTTCAAGGGTTTATTCTAAACAAGCAAAAGGTTTGTTCTAGGTAAAACCCAAGCTTGTTGTATAGCTAACCTAATGAGTAAGTTCATGATTTACTCATTAGCGAACCAAAAGCCGCCATGTGCGGCTTTTGTTGATCTTGAGTTCGGTGATATTTACACGTAATATTCCGCCTTATTACTCGTGTCTGTTGACCGAACACGCTTTTTATCGACATTTCGCCAATTTGCGAGAGTCTAGCCTTTTGGAGCTAATCATGAACATCAATTCTGATGCAAAACTAAAAGACCTCTTAGAGTTCCCTTGTTCATTCACTTACAAAGTAATGGGCCACGCTAAGCCAGAACTGACTGAGCTAGTACTAGAAGTGATCCAGCGTCATGCTCCTGGTGACTACAGCCCAACGCTAAAACCAAGTGCGAAAGGTAACTACCACTCTGTTTCTATCAATATTACTGCGACTTCAATTGAGCAAGTAGAAACTCTTTATAAAGAACTGGGCGAGATCGAAATCGTTCGTATGGTTCTGTAATCTCCGATTACAATCGAGTAGGAGGAGG
>NZ_JBFRMS010000025.1:0-34698 GCF_041470505.1 Vibrio sp. 10N.261.55.C5 | reverse complement strand
AAATAATGGTGCGGTCGGAGAGACTTGAACTCTCACACCTCTCGGCGCCAGAACCTAAATCTGGTGCGTCTACCAATTCCGCCACGACCGCAGCAAATCTTTATAGTCATACTGAATATTGGTGATTCAATATAACGTTGTCTTTTCTTTCTCGAAGAAAGAATGGTGGCTACTGCGGGATTTGAACCTGCGACCCCATCATTATGAGTGATGTGCTCTAACCAACTGAGCTAAGTAGCCATCTGAGAGCGAGACAATATAATATAATCTTGCTTTCAATGCCATTATCTTTTTAAAGATAATTACACTTTAAATAGTGGCTGGGCTACCTGGATTCGAACCAGGGAATGCCGGCATCAAAAGCCGGTGCCTTACCGCTTGGCGATAGCCCAACAATGATATCAATTAAGATATCTCAATATGGTGCGGTCGGAGAGACTTGAACTCTCACACCTCTCGGCGCCAGAACCTAAATCTGGTGCGTCTACCAATTCCGCCACGACCGCGTTATTTCCTAAAAACTCTTTGTTACTAAAGACAAACTTTAATATCAAATAGAGTGCTTAGGAAATGGTGGCTACTGCGGGATTTGAACCTGCGACCCCATCATTATGAGTGATGTGCTCTAACCAACTGAGCTAAGTAGCCATTTCCATATTGTTGCTCATTTCGAAACGTTGCCGCTTCGCTGTGAACGGGGCGCATTATGCGGAGTTGAGTGAAACCCGTCAACTTTTTTTTTGAATAAATCGCGAATAAACATCTGTTCGGTTTCTTTTTAGGCAAAGAGGCGTATTTGTCGACAAAAAACAGGTCTAAAAGGCGATATATATAGGAAGTTAAGTTTCTGGTGAGGGACAATTTAGAAAGGGGAAAAACAAAAAGGCCAGTGAATTCACTGGCCTTTTTTCTAGATGTTTAATCAGAATTATACATTGAAGCGGAAGTGAACAACGTCACCATCTTTAACAATGTATTCTTTACCTTCAAGGCGCCATTTACCTGCGTCTTTCGCTCCGCTCTCACCGTTAAATTCGATGAAGTGATCGAATCCAACAACTTCAGCACGGATGAAACCTTTCTCGAAGTCTGTGTGGATCTTACCCGCTGCTTGTGGCGCAGTTGCACCTACAGGGATTGTCCAAGCACGAACTTCTTTAACACCAGCTGTGAAGTAAGTCTGAAGAGTCAGTAGTTCGTAACCAGAGCGGATCACTCGGTTAAGACCTGGTTCTTCGATACCCATATCCGCAAGGAACTCTTCGCGATCTTCGTCATCAAGCTCAGAAAGCTCTGATTCGATTGCTGCACAAACAGCAACAACAACGTTGTTTTCGTTTTCTGCGTATTCACGAACAGCGTCTAGGTATGGGTTATTTTCAAAACCATCTTCTGCAACGTTTGCGATGTACATTGTTGGCTTAAGCGTTAGGAAGTTTAGGTAGCCGATTGCTGCCGCTTCTTCTTTGCCAAGTTCAACAGTACGTGCCATACCACCTTCAGTTAGAACTGGAAGTAGCTTTTCTAGTACAGTGATTTCGAATTTAGCGTCTTTGTCGCCGCCTTTCGCTTTCTTCGCGTTACGTTGAATTGCACGCTCACAGCTGTCTAAGTCAGCCAGTGCAAGTTCTAGGTTGATCACTTCGATATCTTCAATTGGAGATACTTTGCCAGCAACGTGAACAATGTTTTCATTTTCAAAGCAGCGTACAACGTGACCGATAGCGTCAGTTTCACGGATGTTAGCTAGGAATTTGTTACCAAGACCTTCACCTTTAGATGCGCCAGCAACTAGGCCCGCGATATCTACGAATTCCATTGTCGTTGGAAGGATCTTCTGTGGATTAACAATTTTTGCTAATGCATCTAAGCGTAGATCTGGAACCGGAACGATACCTGTGTTTGGTTCGATCGTACAAAATGGAAAGTTTGCTGCTTCGATGCCTGCTTTAGTCAGTGCGTTAAACAGAGTTGACTTACCAACGTTTGGTAGACCAACGATGCCACATTTAAAACCCATGATATAAACCTTATTCTGCTTTGAACGTATGTAAGCGATTTTGTGCTTTTGGTAGGCCATCTTTTAATAAGATGTCTAGGCTGCGAACCGATTCGTCAACGACGGCCTCGATACACTCTTGCTCTTTTTGAGGAGCTTTGCCTAATACATAACCTGCAACTTTATCTTTGTGTCCTGGATGGCCGATGCCTAATCTAAGACGATAGAATTCTTTATTGTTACCCTGCTTGCTGATGATGTCTTTCAGACCATTATGTCCGCCATGACCACCACCTTTTTTAAACTTTCCAATACCAGGAGGCAGATCTAACTCATCGTGAGCGACCATGATCTCTTCTGGTTTAATTTGGTAGAACTTTGCTAAGGCTGCAACTGCTTTGCCTGACAAGTTCATAAAAGTCGTTGGGATCAGCAAACGAAGATCTTCACCGTGAACCATGATACGACCCGTTAGGCCAAAGAACTTTGGTTCGTTCTTTAGTGTCACGTTATGTACACGCGCTAATTCTTCAACTACCCAAGCGCCCGCGTTGTGGCGAGTTTTGGCGTATTCTGGACCTGGATTAGCCAGTCCAACGAGAAGTTTTATTTGTTGGCTCAAGGTATGGATCTCTCTTGGGATTTCAAAAAGCGCCGTATGATATCACAGTTTATGAAAAAGGTGCGAGCTAGCTGATAGCTGCGCGATTATTCCTGTTTGTGATAACTAGCAGTGCAATATTACTCAGACATAAAAAAAGCACTTCATTGACTGAAGTGCTTAATATCTTTCTCTCGCGTGTTTCTAAAACCAAGCTTTTGTAAAAAAAGCTATTGGGCTTTGATTAGTTGAACATCGCTGAGATTGATTCTTCGTTGCTGATACGACGAATCGCTTCAGCAAGCATGCGAGAAAGGCTAAGTGTTGTCACTTTACCCGTCGCAGCCATCTCTGGAGATAGAGAGATAGAATCCGTTACGATAACTTGGTCTAGAACAGAGTTCTTGATGTTGTTTGCAGCAGTACCAGAGAAAACAGCGTGAGTTGCGTAAGCGAATACACGCTTAGCACCGCGCTCTTTAAGCGCTTCAGCTGCTTTACATAGTGTGCCACCTGTATCGATCATGTCATCAACGATCACGCAGTCGCGGCCTTCAACATCACCGATTAGGTTCATTACTTCAGAAACGTTAGCACGTGGACGACGCTTATCAACGATAGCGATATCAACGTCACCTAGCGCTTTAGCCGTTGCACGAGCACGTACAACACCACCAAGGTCTGGAGAAACCACAACTGGGTTTTCTAGGCCACGGTTAGCCATGTCTTCTAGAAGAACAGGAGTACCGAAGATGTTATCAACTGGTACATCGAAGAAGCCTTGGATTTGCTCTGCGTGTAGGTCGATAGTAAGAACGCGGTCTACGCCAACGTTAGAAAGGAAATCTGCAACAACTTTTGCAGTAATTGGCACACGTGCAGAACGTACACGACGATCTTGACGGGCATAACCGAAGTAAGGGATTACAGCAGTAATACGGCCAGCAGAAGCACGGCGCATTGCGTCAATCATTACCACCAATTCCATTAGGTTGTCATTGGTTGGTGCACAAGTTGATTGAATCAGGAATACATCGCTACCACGAACGTTTTCATTGATTTGAACAGCGACTTCGCCATCAGAAAAACGGTCTACAGTAGCATCGCCAAGAGAGATGTATAGACGATCAGCAATACGTTGGGCTAGTTCAGGTGTTGCGTTACCAGCAAATAGCTTCATATCAGGCACGGTGGAAACCTCGGGTTGCGTCCAGTTTTAAATAGATTGTGGGTGGGCTGAGTGGTATTCAGCCAACGTTTCTTTTAAAGGAGAAGTGTTTCGTCCTTTCGCTACAAATGCGGAAACGGCGTCAGGCAGTTTTTCTAGCACCAATTCGGCTTCTTTTTTGCTGCTAAATTCAGCAAAAACGCACGAACCTGTGCCAGTCAATCTCGACGGCGCGTATTGTAGCAGCCATGAAAGTTGCTTATCAACCTCTGGGTACAGCATTCGAACAATTTTTTCGCAATCGTTTACGTATTCTTGCTCTAGAAGCGTTGATAGCGCTCGCTTTGGCGTATTTCTGGTTAATTCGGGATGTGTGAATATGTCCACAGTTGCTATGCTCACTTGAGGCTTAATCACGAGATACCATTTTTCATCCGGATTAGCAGGTAGCAACTGCTCACCAACGCCTTCAGCAAAGGCGGCATGGCCTCGCACAAACACTGGTACATCAGCGCCAAGGTTCAGACCGATCTCTGCAAGTTGATCCTCAGAAAGATTCAGTTGCCACAAGTAATTAAGCGCCACTAACACAGTTGCAGCATTTGAAGAGCCTCCGCCAATACCACCACCCATTGGTAGCACTTTCTTTAGCTCAATATCGGCACCGAAAGAGGTTGAGGTGTACTGTTGAAGTGCAGTAGCGGCTTTCCAGATCAGGTTGTCTTCAAGTGCTACCCCAGGGATTTCTGGTGTGATTGTTATCGAGCTAGTTTCTGAGTTTGCGGTAACCGTCAGTTCATCACCAAAATCGACAAACTGAAATAAAGTTTGAAGTTCGTGATAGCCATTGTCACGTCGACCAGTGATATAGAGAAATAAATTCAGTTTAGCCGGAGAAGGCCAATGGGTTGGCGTTGTTATCATCTTTTCAGTGTCCACTTCGAAACTACAATGTTGATTTTGTTATTGTCTTGCTTGAATGACAATCGAGTAGGGAGTGGGATTATCTCTACCTTAGTGTTGTCTTCACCCGATAGTTGCTTATTCGGCATCTCTGTATTGCGATAGTTAGCGAAGTTCAGTGTCCATAGCTGGCTGCTGACTTGTTTGGTTAGAGACTCAAGCGTGTTAGTTGTATTTAACTGGTAGCTGTCAGCTTGGTCTGGAATGCCAAGGAACCATTGAGGCAGGTGATCAATAGGTATCTGCAAACCTGTCAGTTGCTCAACCAATACAGAGGCACTTGCGTGAGTAAATACTTGGTCGTCATAGGTCACCACTTTGGCCCCCGACGGATCTATAGTCAGGTTCAATGCGGTTTGACCGAGGAATGTCGTGAGCCTTAATTGACTGTGATTTGGTGAATGCTTCCAAATGAAGTTTAGGCTTTGGCGCTGCTCTGGAGAAATGTAAGCGAGCTTGCCTGAGGCTTGATAGTTTTCTATCTGTAAAAGCCGATCTTGGTGACTTTGCCACTCAACACTGGTCGGTTGTTCAGGTATAGACGAGCAACCCACCATAATTATGGTCATAAAAATAAGAGACGTGATTCTACGAAGTTTGCTCATATTTGCTCACAACTTGTTCAAATTTATCTAAAAAACGCTTCAACTATAGCATTGAATTCACGAACTCAGGAAAACAAATCCCGCTTGCTCTTTAAATAGAGCCATGCATCAAGTAAAATTCGCCCCTTGTTTCCATTCCCTGATCGAGAACTTCTGATACATGTCTTTGCTTGCCGTAGGTATCAATCACAATACAGCGTCGGTTGAATTGCGAGAAAAAGTCGCTTTTGGTCCAGATAAATTATCTGAGGCACTCAAGCAACTTAACGCAAATGCACACGTGAATGGAAGTGTCATACTTTCTACCTGTAATCGAACTGAAGTGTATTGCGACGTTAAAGGCGTGGCTAAAAACAAACTCATCGATTGGTTGTCGGTTTTCCATCAAGTTAGCCCAGAAGAGCTAAAGCCAAGCCTTTATATCCATGAAGAGCAGGCGGCGATTAAACACTTAATGCGCGTTGCTTGTGGTTTGGACTCTTTAGTCTTGGGTGAACCGCAGATCTTAGGTCAGGTGAAGCAAGCGTATACGGACTCGCGAGAGAACAAATCCGTTGATGCTTCAATGGAAAAACTATTCCAGAAATCATTTTCTGTTGCGAAGCGTGTTCGAACTGAAACTGAAATCGGCGGAAGCGCGGTTTCTGTAGCTTACGCAGCCTGTACCTTAGCCAAGCATATTTTTGAATCCATCGCAGATTCAACCGTGTTACTGGTTGGTGCGGGTGAAACCATTGAGCTGGTGGCTAAGCACCTTTCGGCGAATGGCTGTACAAAAATGATTGTGGCGAACCGAACTCGAGAACGTGCTCTAGGGCTAGCAGAAGAATTTGGTGCTGAAGTGATCAGCTTGAATGAGATCCCTGATCATCTTCATCGAGCGGACATCGTAATTAGCTCAACCGCAAGTCCATTGCCTATTATCGGTAAGGGTATGGTTGAGACTGCTCTAAAAACAAGAAAGCATCAGCCGATGTTATTGGTTGATATTGCCGTTCCACGTGATGTGGAATCGCAGGTTGGTGATCTAAATGATGCCTACCTTTATTCGGTTGATGATTTGCAGTCGATTGTTGATGGCAATATCGAACAACGTAAAGTTGAAGCGATTCAAGCTGAAGCGATCGTCAGTGAAGAAAGTGCCGCGTTCATGAGTTGGATGCGCTCTTTACAAGCGGTAGACAGTATTCGAGATTACCGTAAATCGGCTAACGAAATCCGCGAAGAATTATTAAGTAAAAGTTTACAATCGCTTGCCGCTGGCGGTGACCCTGAAAAAGTTTTACTCGAGCTCAGCAATAAGCTCACAAACAAATTGATCCATGCTCCAACGCGCGCACTTCAAAGTGCAGCTGAGCAAGGAGAACCTGCAAAATTAATGGTCATTAGACAGAGTTTGGGCTTAGAAAACCCTCAATAATATTAGACCTCCAACAAGATAAGACATTATGAAAGCCTCGATTCTAGTAAAGCTTGAAACACTTGTTGAACGCTATGAAGAAGTTCAACACCTACTTGGTGATCCAGATGTAATCGGGAATCAAGACAAATTCCGTGCACTTTCGAAAGAATACTCTCAACTTGAAGAAGTGACAGCTTGCTTCCAGTCATACCAGCAAGCGAAAGAAGATCTAGAAGCTGCTGAAGAGATGGCAAACGAAGACGACGCAGAAATGCGTGAAATGGCTCAAGATGAAATCAAAGATGCGAAAGCAGCAATTGAGCGTCTGACTGATGAGCTACAGATTCTTCTTATTCCAAAAGATCCAAACGATGAGCGTAACTGTTTCCTAGAAATCCGCGCAGGTGCGGGTGGTGATGAAGCAGGTATCTTCGCGGGCAACCTGTTCCGTATGTACTCTAAGTTTGCTGAGAAGAAAGGTTGGCGTGTTGAAATCATGAGCAGCAATGCTTCTGAGCAAGGCGGCTACAAAGAGATGATCGCTAAGGTTAGTGGCGACGCTGTTTACGGCACCATGAAGTTTGAGTCAGGCGGTCACCGTGTACAACGTGTACCTGAAACCGAATCTCAAGGCCGTGTTCACACGTCAGCATGTACGGTTGCGGTTATGCCTGAGATCCCAGAAGCGGATCTTCCAGAAATCAAAGCGGGCGACCTTAAAATTGATACTTTCCGTGCATCAGGCGCGGGTGGTCAGCACGTTAACACCACGGATTCAGCAATCCGTATTACTCACTTACCAACGGGTACAGTAGTAGAGTGTCAGGACGAGCGTTCTCAGCATAAAAACAAAGCGAAAGCGATGGCTGTTCTTGCTGCTCGTATTGTTCAAGCAGAAGAAGAGCGCCGCGCGGCAGCGGTTTCTGATACACGTCGTAACCTACTAGGTTCGGGTGACCGTAGTGACCGTATTCGTACGTACAACTACCCACAAGGCCGTGTTTCGGATCACCGTATCAACCTTACAATTTACCGTCTTAACGAAGTACTTGAAGGTGACATGCAAAGCTTGCTTGATCCTGTACTTCAAGAGCACCAAGCCGATCAGCTTGCTGCACTTGCAGAGAACAACTAACCAGTATGCAGTCAGCATATACGGTTGAAAGTGCTTTAAAAGCAGCAATCGTAAAGCTTCAAGAGGGTGATAACACATCACCCTCTATTGATGCCGCGGTACTGCTTTGTCACGCCTTAGATAAACCAAGATCTTACCTACTGACTTGGCCTGAGAAGCATCTCACCTCTGAGCAAGAGTCTGAATTCAATGCCCTTCTAAAACGTCGCTTAACCGGTGAGCCTGTGGCTTACATTATCGGTGAGCGTGAGTTTTGGTCACTGCCGTTAAAAGTTTCCCCTTCTACATTAATCCCACGCCCAGATACCGAGCGTTTGGTTGAAGTAGCGTTGGATAAAACCTTTGGCAAGCAAGGCGCGATTCTCGATTTAGGGACAGGTACAGGTGCTATCGCGTTAGCATTGGCGTCTGAGATGCCGAATCGACAGGTGACGGGTATTGATCTTCGCCCTGAAGCGCAGCAGCTTGCGACAGAGAATGCACAGCGTCTCAACATCACCAATGCGACTTTTTTGCATGGTAGTTGGTTTGAGCCTTTGAGCTCTGAAGGCGTTGTTAAATTCTCTCTGATTGTTTCTAACCCGCCATACATTGAGAAGAATGATCCTCATTTATCTCAAGGTGATGTGCGTTTTGAACCGATCACAGCGTTAGTGGCTGAAGAGAAAGGGCTCGCGGATATTCGATACATCTCTGAAAACGCACGTGGCTTTTTAGAAAACGAAGGTTGGTTAGCGTTTGAACACGGTTACGACCAAGGTTTAGCTGTACGTGAGATTATGCAGGTGCTCGGATATCTCGATGTTGTGACAGAGAAAGATTACGGTGGTAATGACCGAGTGACATTGGGTCGTTACTGTTCATAGGCTGCTGTTAATCATCTTGTGAGCAATAGATGATTAACTTGCTAAATTGATACCTTTAACTCGACAATACATTTAACCCGATAATGCATTTAACGCAGAAATACAGAGATTTTATGCAGAACCACAGAGCATTAACGGGTATTGTGAGGCTCGTGTTAACGAAAGCACATATAAAAATATAAAGGAATACCATGTACGAAGGTCTAAAACATTTTCACCTATTAACGATTGCTATAAGTGCGCTACTTCTCTCGATTCGTTTCGCTCTTATGATGGCTAACTCACCTAAGCTTAAGCATCCTTTCTTGCAGCGTTTCCCTCATATCAATGACTCGTTGCTATTGCTATCGGGCATTGGTTTGATTTTCATCACTGGCTTTATTCCATTTACACCAGCAGCACCATGGTTAACCGAAAAACTAACTTGTGTTATGGCTTACATCGCATTAGGTTTCTTTGCGCTTAAGCTAGGTAAAAACAAGCTACTGAGAGTATTCTCTTTCTTTGGTGCGCTTGGCTGGTTAGCGATGGCAGGCAAAATCGCAATGACCAAGACACCAACATTTTTCGGTTAATTATCTCCTTATTTCGGTTAACTATCTATGTACGAATTTTTTGATGAAGACTTTGACCAGCTAGAGTTAGCTGAAGGTGCATTGATCTTAAATAAAGCGATTAACCCAGAAACTCAAGACAGTTGGGCAGAGCAAGAGCTGGCGAGATTGTTAAAAGACGCCGAGTTTGCTTTGGTTAATGAAACCGATGAACAGCAGAAGTTTGAATCTTTTATTCGACTATTCTTTTATGAATGGGGTTTTGCTGGCGATAAAGATGCGTATTTCTCTTCGGAAAACGCGTTCATCGATAAAGTGCTTGAGAGAAAGAAAGGCATTCCAGTGAGTCTGGGGGCGATCTTTCTTTTTCTAGGTCGCAAGCTAGGCTTTCCTGTAGAGGGCGTCTCTTTCCCGACTCAATTCTTACTTAAAGTAAGTTGGTACGGGCAAGCTGCAGCCTATATTAACCCTTATAACGGTGAGTATGTTGGCGAACAAACGCTGCGAGCATGGTTAATTGGCCATGATGGCCCATTAGCTAAGGTGAAACCTGAGCACTTAGAAGTCGCCGACCACCCAACAATTATTGGTAAGTGGTTAGCCCTGCTCAAGAGTGCACTACTGCGAGAAGAGCGTTATACACTTGCATTGAAGTGTACTGACCTTGCTTTGACGTTTGTACCTGATGACCCATATGAAATCCGTGACCGCGGTTTTATCTATCAGCAGCTAGACTGTCACCAAGTAGCCGTAACCGATTATCAATACTTTATCGACCAATGCCCAGATGACCCGGCATCTGAGTTACTGAAATCTCAAGTGAACGTCATGAACGAAAAGACAGTGGTCGTTCACTAATTAATAATTATTTAGAGAGAATATGATGGAACAGAAAACAGTTCATATTGGCGATATGCCAATTGCTAACGACAAGCCATTTACGCTATTTGCAGGCATGAACGTTCTTGAATCTCGCGATCTTGCTATGCAGATCTGTGAGCACTATGTAAAAGTAACCGAGAAGCTGGGCATCCCTTACGTATTTAAGGCGTCTTTTGATAAAGCGAACCGCAGCTCAGTTCATTCATACCGTGGTCCAGGAATGGAAGAAGGTCTCAAAATCTTCCAAGAGCTGAAAGATACTTTCGGCGTGAAGATCATTACTGATATCCACACAGAAGCTCAAGCTCAGCCTGTTGCGGATGTGGTTGATGTAATCCAACTACCTGCATTCCTAGCTCGTCAAACTGATCTTGTTGAAGCAATGGCTAAGACTGGCGCAGTAATCAACGTGAAGAAGCCTCAGTTCATGAGCCCGAATCAAGTTGGCAACATCGTTGATAAGTTCGCTGAGTGCGGTAATGACAACATCATCCTTTGTGAGCGTGGCGCTTGCATGGGTTACGATAACCTTGTTGTGGATATGCTTGGCTTTGGCGTAATGAAGAAGTCTTCAAACGGTAGCCCAATCATCTTCGACGTGACGCACTCTCTACAAATGCGTGACCCATCAGGTGCTGCATCTGGCGGTCGTCGTGAGCAAACGGTTGAACTTGCTAAAGCTGGCCTGGCGACAGGTATTGCGGGTCTGTTCATTGAAGCTCACCCAAACCCAGACCAAGCTCGTTGTGATGGCCCATCTGCGCTACCTCTAGACAAACTAGAGCCGTTCTTGAAGCAGATGAAAGCACTTGATGACCTTATCAAAGGCTTTGAGCATATTGATATTAAATAATCGAACTGCATATAATTAACAGCCGGCGCAAACGCCGGCTTTTTTGTACCTATCGGTAAGCGAGTTGCGGTTAAGTTGATACTTTCAAACCAGTTATCTTACCAGTTGCTATGTTATAACGTATCAATTAAGGCTTTGATAAATAGAATAAATTTAACGAAGGTCACTTTTCGGGGATGTTGAATTGAGCCAATCACAAATAATCTAAAAAATTATGAAAACGTTTGCCTGTGATCACTTATTTGCTCAAATGCAACTTTGCCGCTTTGTTACACACTCGATAGGAGATTAAGGTGATCTATCCTACATAAATATGAAATCACTCTGTTAGGTTTACCGTCTTAATTTAAACTACTTCATGTTTTACTAAATTCTAACGATGTTTCCTTAGCGGACATTTGTTGAGTTTGAGTGATAAAAAAGCAGTGGATTCCCCTAAAAAGTTCAAAGGTATGACAATGAAGCAACGCCTTATTCTAAAGACAGCACTAAGTGCTGCAATCCTAGCTACTCTAGCTGGGTGTGCGTCTCAATCAGCTCATGATTGGAACCAAGACGAAACTTACAAGCTAACGATTCTTCACACAAACGATAACCATGGTCGTTTCTGGCAGAATAAATATGGCGAATACGGCATGTCTGCACGTAAAACGCTAGTTGACCAACTTCGTTCAGAAGTTGAAGCAGAAGGCGGTAGCGTGTTGCTTCTATCTGGCGGTGACATCAACACGGGTGTTCCAGAGTCAGACCTTCAGGACGCAGAACCTGATTTTAAAGGTATGAACAAAATTGGTTACGATGCCATGGCATTGGGTAACCACGAGTTTGATAACTCTTTAGACGTATTACAAAAGCAGATCGACTGGGCTAACTTCCCAATGCTATCTGCAAACATCTACGATAAAGCGACAGGTGAACGTAAGTTCCAAGCTTACGAGATGTTCGAAAAGCAAGGCATCAAGATTGCGGTTATTGGTTTAACAACTGAAGATACCCAAAAGATTGGTAACCCTGAATTTATCGCAGGCATCGACTTCCGTGATCCTAAAGAAGAAGCGAAGAAGCTAATCGCTGAACTTAAAGAAACAGAAAAACCGGATCTAATCTTTGCTGTGACTCATATGGGTCACTACGAAAATGGCCAACGTGGTGTTAATGCTCCGGGTGATGTCGCACTTGCTCGTTACCTAAACGAAGGCGATCTAGACATGATCGTTGGTGGTCACTCTCAAGAGCCTGTATGTATGGAAGGCCCTAACGTTGCGAAGAAAAACTTCAAGCCGGGTGATGAGTGTAAGCCTGACGTACAGAACGGTACTTACATCGTTCAAGCTCACGAGTGGGGCAAGTACGTAGGTCGTGCTGATTACGAATTCCGTAATGGCGAGCTAGAGATGGTGAGCTACGACCTGATTCCAGTTAACCTTAAGAAGAAAGTTAAGATCGACGGTAAGAAGCAACGTGTTCTTATTCAAGATGAAATCGCACAAGACCCAGAGCTACTTGAATTCCTACGTCCTTTCCAAGAGCAAGGTCAGGCACAGCTAGAAGTTCAAATCGCTGAGACAAATGGCAAGCTTGAAGGCGATCGTAACGTCGTTCGTTTCCAACAGACCAACCTAGGTCGTTTGATTGCGACTTCTCACATGGAGCGTGCAAAAGCAGACTTCGCTGTGATGAACTCTGGTGGCGTTCGTGACTCAATTGAAGCCGGTAATGTTACTTACAAAGATGTACTGAAGGTACAGCCTTTTGCAAACATCCTGACTTACACAGACATGACGGGTAAAGAAGTTCTGGATTACCTAAATGTAGTAGCGACTAAACCAATCGATTCTGGTGCTTACGCTCAGTTTGCTGGAATCTCTATGACAGTAGCGAACGGTGAAGTATCGAATGTATTCATCGGTGGCAAACAGCTTCGTCTAGACGAAACTTACCGTTTCACAGTACCAAGCTTTAACGCTGCTGGTGGTGACGGTTACCCTAAACTGTCTGATCACCCAGGTTACGTAAATACTGGTTTTGTTGATGCTGAAGTACTGAAAGAGTACCTAGAAGCAAACAGCCCGGTTGACGTGAACAAGTACGCGCCTTCAGGCCAAATGGTTTACAAGTAATTGAATCCAAGCAATTGTATCAATAGGTGCTAAATTAGATTGACTCTAGCACCATGATAAATTTAACTAAAGCGACGCCTCGGCGTCGCTTTTTGTTTATCTATCGTTTGGATTTGTTATGACCCCAGCAATCAATCTCGCCAAGAAAAAGAAAATCGCTCATAGCGTGCATCAGTACCATCATGATGCCAATAATACGAACTATGGTTTAGAAGCCGTTGAAGCGCTTGGTCAAGATCCCAAACGTGTATTCAAAACGCTGTTGTTCTGCTTGAATGGTGTGGCGAAAGATTTGGCAGTCGCCGTTATTCCTGTCGACCAGAAGCTAAACCTAAAGCTGGCAGCAAAAGCGGCGAAAGGCAAAAAAGCAGAGATGGCTGATCCAGATATTGCTCAGAAAACCACGGGTTATGTCGTGGGGGGAATTAGTCCGCTTGGTCAGAAGAAAGCACTGCCTACCTTCGTTCATTCCAGTGCGACAGATTTTGAAACGATATGTGTGAGTGCAGGTAAGCGTGGGCTAGAGATTGAATTAGACCCAAAAGACTTAACACTTCTGACTCGCGGCCAGTTTGCTGATTTATGTTTATAGATTGTCGTCGTCATGATGATAAAACTATCGAATGACCAACAAAAACGCCCGCTAGACTAATCTAGCGGGCGTTTTTATATCGAGAGTCTCGTCTTACTGATTCAGACTACTTCTTCAGACCTAAAGTACCACCAACACGCTTTGGTGCAGGTTTGTTCGGTCTGTTTGAATCTTGGCTGCGGTTTGCCGGCTTCCCGCTTCTACGATCGGTATTATCGCGATCTGTGCGATTGCGATCCGAACGATTTCTATCTGAATTAGAACGCTCTGAACGAGAGTTCGATTTCCAGTTCTCGGTATTACCACCGCTTTCACCATTCGATGAATTGCGGCCACGCTTTGAATTAGGTGCATGACGGAATTCATCCGCATTGTTACCGCGGTAGGTGCGTGTACGGTTCTCGTTTTGATTACGGCGCGCTGTTGAAGCTTGGTTCTCTTCACGGCTATCAAAAAGTTTCGCGTCAGTCGCTTTGCGAATGCGTTGACCTTTCGCGTTCATTTTTGACGCATCTTCCGTACTTACTGAGCCTTCACACATCGCTAAAATTTCAGTGATCTCTTCGTCGCTCAGGTAGCGCCATTTGCCGTTAGGAATACCGTCTAGTGAGATATTCATAATACGAACACGACGCAGTTTAAATACTTCATAACCGAGCGCTTCACACATACGGCGAATTTGGCGGTTAAGGCCTTGTGTTAGCGTAATTCGGAATGAGAACTTAGTCTCTTTCTCTACTTTACATGGCAAAGTGACTGTATCGAGAATGTGAACGCCAGCGCCCATTTGCTTCAAGAATTCCGTCGTAATCGGCTTATCTACACGCACCACGTATTCTTTCTCGTGGTTGTTACCTGCACGTAGGATCTTGTTTACGATGTCGCCGTCATTGGTTAGGAAGATAAGGCCATCAGAAGGCTTATCTAGACGACCAATCGGGAAAATGCGCTTGTGGTGGCCAATAAAGTCGACGATGTTGCCAGGAATATCACGCTCAGTCGTACAGGTGATACCTGTTGGTTTATTGAGAGCAATGTAAATCGGCTTCTCTTTTGAGCGAACAGGCTTATTGTCGATCTCAACATCATCACCTGGCAAGACTTTAGTACCCATTTCAGGGATCTTACCGTTAATAGTAACTCGGCCTGCATCAATCAGTTTATCGGCTTCGCGGCGTGAGCAAAAACCAGTTTCACTGATGTATTTATTAAGGCGTTTAGCTTGGGATTCTTGTGACATGATATTCTCTTAGCGTTTCACAACGGAAATGTAGATAAACAAAAAGCAACCTTTGGATAGTTGCTTTGAGTTGAAATTCGTTAACTGAGGTAATTTTAGCACTTGGTGTGAGTCTAGGCACGAAATATCGATCTTGATGCAAAATCGTTACTAGTCCATTTATCTATCTCAACCTATTAACTGGTGCGTTTTTGATGGCGCTCTCTGTTCTCTAGCTTTTTCTCATTACTCTTTCTGAGCATTACGTAGACTGCGCCCGTACCACCATGAAATTGCTGAGCAGAATGAACACATTGAACGTCGTTGATTTGTGTTAGCCAATTTGCCACGTAGCTTTTCATCATTGCAGGTGGATTCGAACGCTCACCCTTACCATGAACAATGATGACGGTACGAACATCCATTCTTAAACACTGACGCAAAAATGAAAGCACTTCGTTACGTGCGTCTTTCAGTGTTTTCCTATGAAGGTCGAGCTTGGCTTGAATAGGGTATTTTCCTAGGCGCAGCTTTTTGTATACGCCTTCTTGTACACCGTCTTTTTTATAAGCAACAACATCGTCTGGCTTGATCATTGGCGAATAGTCTAATGATAAGTAGTCTTTCTCGTCGTCAGACAGCCACATAGCGGCTTCACGCTTAGCAAGGTGAGATTCGGTGACTCGGTGTACTTTCTGGTGTTCAGCGGTGTCATGGTCGATACGTTTAACATCGCCCATCATTTCTTGGAATAGATCTAAGTCATCATCATGAGACATAGTGTGTATCTCAAGTTGGAGAAGGATAGGGTAAGTATACCTAAGTTGAGGTTAGGTTTAAAAATGAAAAAACCGGAGAAGACAATAAGTCTGCTCCGGTGCAAAGCGTTTTGACATTTACTTATAAAGTAAAAGAATACTTAAAAGTAAATGATTTAGGCAGAGCGATTCTAGTGAGGAGATTTTTCAGTCATAACTTTGTATATGAAGAAGCCTCCATAAAACATCATGAGACCCAGAGCCCCGAAGATTACTATCATTGAAGATAGTCCCACCGCATTACCAAATAGGAGATCTAGCCAAAAGTCCATGTGTATACCTCAAAGTTATATGACATGGCTTAGTGTATTAACAAGCATTATCAATTCACTGATCTGGATCAATCCTGTTTCATAAGTTAAATACTTGTTGGTAACTGTGTGTTTTTCGTCACATCATGCTCGTTGTTGTATGTCTTTTGTTCGAACGATTCAAAATCGCAATAAATATGAGAAAAAGCCCTTGCGGATAAATTCAGAACCCGTATTATACGCTCCATCGACAGGCAATGAGCCAGTTAGATATCTCGGTGAATAGCGCAGCTTGGTAGCGCATCTGGTTTGGGACCAGAGGGTCGGGGGTTCGAATCCCTCTTCACCGACCACATTAAAGAAAGCCGTAGCAGAGATGCTACGGCTTTTTTGTATTTGGGATTTCTACATTCTAACTGCATTGACTGTTTATGGTTGAGGGCAGAGAGTTAGGTCTATTGGACAAACTCATTTGTCGCAACGTTGTTCTTAACCCAGATCAAAGCTTGTAAGCGATTCTTCACCTTGATTTTTTTAAACGTGTTGTGAAGGTGTGCTTTGACCGTATTTTCACTGACATAGAGGGTATCTGCTATCTGAGTGTTAGATGCTCCATCACCGAGTAACTTAATGATCTGCTGCTCGCGTTTGGTGAGCTTGAGGTAATAAGGGCTGGTTTTCGCGCACTGCCTCTCTCTGTAGAAGCTAATGTACTGGTAAATGAGCTTTCTACTCATCCACATCTCGCCTTGCAAAATGCAGTTAAAGCCGGCCACGAGCTTTTCAAGCGTGTCCGACGTATAAAAAATGCCGACAAGATACTGCCATTTAAGCATTTCAGAGTGCGGGAAATCGCCTGGTGTATTGAGTAGCACTTCATGGACATCACTTGCTACGTCATCTCTGAGCTCCTGGTATTTCTCAATGTATTGCTTACTCATTGTCGGGAAATCAATAATAATCAGAACTAAGTCATCGTTTTTTAGGGATTTAGCACTGAGCCTTTCCGGTGATATGAGTTTTATGTTCAGGTTAACTTTCTGTTCTATGGACTCTTTTAGTAGTATCGATTGTAAATTGTTCTCCGCAAGTAAAATGGCGTGATGAGCCTCCAGTTTAGCCATGTGGAACTCCTTTTCTTAACTCATTACTTGAACTTTAGGTGTTTTAGTTTAAAGCACGTATTGTTATTTTGCTAATTTTTAAAGCTAATTATTCATCAAGTTTATGAAATTAATTTAATAGTATTGTCGAAGGTAAAATAATACTTAAGTAGAAAGAGGGAATTACCGAGATTTATGGTTTTATTTTATTGATTGTACAGTCTTTATGAATTTTCCAGATCCCCTTGTTTGGGTGAAGTTTTATAGTGGCAGGAAACTGATTTATATTAATAATCAACGTTGTAATACCACTATTCGTATTCTGGTTGAAATTAGAGTTGGTGTTCGTACTCAACGTTAATGAAGATGCCATACTGTTATTTATGGTCAGAATAAGACTTTTATTTTTTATCAGGCACTGTACTGAATTTAAATCAGAAGAAAATCCATTAAAATGGAAAGAAATAAATAAAACGGCGACTAGCGCCGTTTTAATGTATGCACTGACACTCATATTAATTTTGGTAAATAATACCGACATTACCGTAAGCACCATTACCTAGTACAACTGCACTATCATTTGATGTTTGTTCAACCGTAAATTGGTTCATATTACTGTTCTGGAGTTGAACAACAGCATCAGAATGAGAGCCTGTTTGTAGAATGAATACTCTATTTCTATCACTATTTACTAACTCAATATCGGCATCGTTCCAATCACCACCACCGACGCTATTGTTAACGATAGTTTGCACATAGTTGTCGTCACCACTGATGTCAATTTCAACGTTATTATAGTCAACATCAGAGTTACTGAATTCTGTATATGTCTTGTTTGAATCGCCATTTATAGTAGTTTCAGCTCTGTTGTAGTCAGCTCCTCCAAGAGCAACTGATACTGAAATGTTGTCATCACCCATTTGTGTAACTCGAAGGTCGTTTCCGATAGCTAGACCACCTCCCGCAACTTGAACTCGAGCTTGGTTTGATTCGCCATTTTGATCGATAAGTGCGTTGTTATACCAGCCTCTAAGTTGAACATGGGCCTCATTAAGATTACCACTTTGTTCAACAACCACATCGGATCTGTAACTTCGGTGCGTGTCAACTAATGCGGTATGGCCGTTTATAGTGCCCGCTGTATTTTGATTAATAGTTACATTAGCTCTGGCACCATCACCCATTTGCCAAAGTGCTGTGTTATCACTCGCTGTTGGTATCGTTACCCCACCAGCTGCTGCTGTAAGAGCACCGTCAATTCCAAGATCTGTTGTACCTTCAATCACTCCATCCCCTGGAGCTGAGGCTGGGTATGGAGCTGGCAAATCATCTGCGTGAGCTACATTTAACCCAATGATGGCACCGACTATAATTCCAATTTTTGTTAGTTTCATAAGTTGTATCCTTATACATTTCCATGTCGACGTTGTTGTTGCTTCACAGAGAAGCAACTTGAATCAAGCTTCCATACTGCGCGCTAATTTGCTTGATTGATGTGAATTCTCATTGAGCTAGACGCTTTTACTAAAGCAAAGTCGTTGCCGTCTTGAGAAATTCCTAAATTACTTCTTCCAGAACCAACCAAATAAGCAGTATTGCCATTGCCTTTTTGGTCAATGCTCAGCTGACTACTCTGTCTTGAGAAGTTAGCTTGTCCGATAACTGCTAAATTGTTATTCCCGTCTTGGGAAATAAGCGCTTCAGAATTTACTCCGAGTTGCCCAATTGCGGCATCGTTATTTGAACCATTCTGGTCTATTAAGGCGGTATTATTGCGCCCTGTTTGACCAATGTATGCGGAGTTAGAACTTCCGCTTTGCGTTATCTTCGCTCTGTTGTTCGCGGTAATACCAGGACTGCGTTGCTTTATTATTGCTATTGAATCAGTAGCATTAGTTATATTTAATTCTGAATAATTATCTAAATCTCCAGAAGAGAAGCTTTCTAAATAATTATAATCATTGACTATATCTTGATTAACATTATGTAAAAAATCCCCTTCTATATCTGACGCGATAGCATTATTAAAACCTCCTGATAAAAAATATAAACAAGTTAAGCTGATAAGTGATGCTTTCCCAATTACCATCATCTTTACCTTAAAGTGTTCGTGATTATGATCCCTACGAAAATAAACTGCGTAGGGAATGAGTGAACCTTTGTCTTATCGAAATCCTAGGCCTTGAATTTACGAACAGCTATAAACTTAAAGTTGAAAATATTTAGTTGTTCATATGAAATTTAATTAGTATTTGACCGAATCCTACCAACCTTAGTTAATCAATTCCCTTCAGTAATTAATTCGAAAGTTTATATATGCCACTGTAAGCATGAATTACGCTTTATTCAGTTTCAACGAATCACATTCTCATTTTGTAAATAGACTTTGAATGGGAGCACATATGAAAATCAAGCTGCTTACAATAACTCTGCTTTCCTTTGCTCTTCATGCAGAAGAAAAGAGTCATGGTCTTGAAAATGCTGCTCCTTTAGAAAATGGACAAAAACTTGAGGACTCGACAAATAATCTTAAGGAAAAATTCAATGACTTCAGTGAAGTCGATGGAATCATTGTGGACAGAACCATTACGCGGTTGGGAGAGGATTTCTATTTTTTCTTCTCGCAATCGCTCAATGATAGTTATCCCGACCTTAAGGAAAATTTGACGGTAAAAGAAAGGCCAACGGCGTTATCAGGAAGCATCATAGAGGTTCAACACTCTAGAAAACCGATCTTCCGTACGGCGTTGTCCCCTGGTCGTAGACAAGCGAAAGAACGCGCTGCCGATGCAACACGAGTGGTTGGGAATTACATCATCCGATGGCAAGCGGAACGGATCTTTCAGGACACTTACGATCTAGACCATGATGAATTTTAAGGAGCCAAGGATGTCGATATTTTTCAGAAAGGCCGCGCTCATTGCGCTGATAGTTTCGCCTTCGGTTTACTCAAGCGAATTAGTTTATACGCCCGTAAATCCAAGTTTTGGCGGAAACGCTTTAAACAGTTCTCACCTTTTTAATCACGCTAATGCTATCAATGATTATGAAGACCCAAGTGCAAGGGATATCTTTGATGAGCAAGAATCAGCCTTAGATCGTTTAGCGTCTAGTTTAGAGTCTCGTTTGATAAGCCAGTTGCTTGCTGATGTAGGTAACGGAAATACAGGGCAGTTAGAAACAGATGACTTTTTCCTCAATATTGTTGACGACTCCGGGACCTTACTCGTTCAAATCGTCGATAAAGCGACAGGGGAATCAACAGAAATCAGTGTTTCGGGACTAAACCCAGACCTCTAATCACAAGGATTGTGTTATGAAATCGATCATTATCGTCTTCTTGACCTTTGTGTTGGGAGGGTGCACTTACTCTATGCAAATTCCAGAGACTTCTGAAACGCCAAAACTGATGCCGAGAGGATCGACTTATACCGATCTCATCTCACTACCTCAGCCTCGCGGCAAAATATTGGTCTCAGTGTATGACTTTAGAGATCAAACAGGCCAATACAAGCCTCAGCCAAACAGTAACTTTTCCACAGCAGTGCCACAGGGTGGGACGTCTTTATTGACCACGGCACTTATCGACTCTCAGTGGTTTGTACCTCTGGAGCGTGAAGGGCTCCAAAACTTATTGACTGAACGTAAGATTATTCGAGCGGCTCAGAAAAAAGATAAGGTCGTAAATAATCATGGGGCAGACTTGTCGTCTTTGAGTTCCGCTAACATCGTCATCGAAGGCGGGATTGTGGCTTATGACTCGAATATCGTGACAGGCGGTGCTGGCGCCAAGTATCTAGGTATTGGTGGTTCCGGGCAATACAGAACGGATCAAGTCACGGTGAATTTGAGAGCCGTCGATGTTCGAACTGGGCAAGTTCTTTTGAGTGTCACGACGACTAAAACCATTTCCTCCCATGAAATCGGCTTCGGTGCATTTCGCTTTGTTGACTACAAAGAGTTGTTAGAAGTAGAGATGGGCTATAGCCAAAATGAACCGGTCAATATTGCTGTGATGTCTGCTATTGATGCCGCGGTGATTCATTTGATTGTGAAAGGCATGAAGCGTGGAATGTGGTCGCCGAGCGATCCGAATGCATTAGAAAATCCGATTATCGCACGTTATTCCGAAGCGAGTACAGACATACTTTAAGCTACCGAGTAAGCAGCAAAATAGGGCTATGCGGAAAACGGACCTTTCCCTTAGCCCTGTTTTTTTCTTCAAGCAACTCAATGATCAATTCACATCGCACGTAATATCTTTTATCGGTGTTTCCGAGGTAACAAAACAAACATACGCTTCCGCTGGCTTATTCGGGCCTATTCGAATGTAACCTGCCTTTACTTCATCTTCATCAAACGTCACCGAGTGAGAACTTCCCGTTTGGTTGTCGTAAAAGTTTGCTTCAAAATTGTTGTTCATTTGGCTTGCGATACGGTTTCGTGTTGTAGATGTTGTGAACGTAATATTGGCGCAGCGCATCGGTGGTTTCTCTGTAATGAGAAATTGCCCACTTTCTTTATCTATCACGCCCCCCTTTGTATCTGGCTGAATGTCGATAGCTTGAAATTGTTCTACCGTACAAGTTTCTTTGGCTGAGGCTATTGAGGGCATCAGCATCGTGAGGGCTAAAGGGAAAGCAAAAAGTACTGGTTTCATTAGAACAACGCCATAGGTAAAAAGAGCGAAAGATAATAGCACTGCAATGGTGCTATTAAATGTAAAGATTCTGTTATTAAGGAAATGCTTTTATAACGAAAACAAAATGAGGTTGAGCATCGTTAGCTTTTTTAGCTAGTCTCAAATTGACATTGGGCTGATTGGCTTTGTGATTGCTGAATGACACTGAAGCCTTTCTTTTCTAATAACTGTATAAGGTTACCTTCTCCAATTAGGTGCAAGGTACCAACTACTATCATGTAGTTCCCTTTAGTCTTAAGCTTCCAATCATTGGAGGATAGTTTGTTTGCCCAGTCTATGTTGCGATCGGTTAAGAATGCTTTCTCAAGTTCAGGCGACATCTCTGACAGTTCTGAGAAGGCTTCCAGCTTCGCTAAATCACCCGCTTTCCAGCTTTCAATCAGGCAATGAACCACGCGATCAGTTTGGTCAAATTCTTCTAGGCTACTGACTAACCACTCCTTACCGTCGTCCTTTTGTTTTGTCATCAGGTCTATTTGGAATTGCAGAGGCTCCAAACTGATAACCGGAACATCTTGGGTAGTCGCTTTGTTCGCTAGCGTCGCATCAACGCCGCTGGCGGAGCCATAACCAAGGTTTTTTAACTGCTGCATTTGTATGGAGAGAGAAGTTGCCC
Source organism: Vibrio sp. 10N.261.55.C5 (assembly GCF_041470505.1). Lineage (NCBI taxonomy): Bacteria > Pseudomonadati > Pseudomonadota > Gammaproteobacteria > Vibrionales > Vibrionaceae > Vibrio > Vibrio sp. 10N.261.55.C5. The sequence goes on along the minus strand of NZ_JBFRMS010000025.1, from coordinate 12,249 downwards.
AAGGCGGTGAGCGAAGCAGTTGTTGCGTCGGCATGCCCAATGATTTTGATATGTCGGTTAATAATTGCAGCTGTTCTGTATTGAGTACATCGGCAGTCGTGAGTTTGTTGCGGGGATATACAACGCCATCAGACTTTCTGATATCCGTTTCGATAATTAAGCCATCACTGTTTTTTAGCGCGTCGGTGATCGCCGAAGGAAGGGGGTACATACTCTCGTCTCCAACGTGCACTGAACCTAAGATAGTGAGTGTCAGATCATCCTTTTGTGCTTGCCAATAAAGGGGCTCGGCGACCGCTTGCCTAGCTGAAAAAGCGAGAACGAATAAAACCATGTACCAGAGTGGACGCAAAGGGAGCTCCTTAAGGAAGTATTAAACTCGTTAAAATCGATTTTGACGGTGTTTTTTAACGGTTTTTTTTGAGAACAATGTCACGTTGTTTGTACGAAAAGTATAATAATACGCTGAAACTCTAAATCCTTTCTGACTACCAATGACACGATTTTATGAAATCGGTAAAAAAGATTGTGATTCATTTCTCAAATTTTACGTCAAAATTAAAATGACGGAAGTGCCGTTGCTTGTAACTTGATGATTTTATTTAAATTAAATTTATAAAAATTTTTGAGATTTGAAGCCGATCACTTTATTAGCTCGATTTAATTCACGGTAAAAAATAAGCCCATATAGTTTATCTAACTTTCGAAGCGCTCCATTTTGCTTCTTACTCAATTTTTAATTTATGGGTGAATACGATGTTGAAGAGAAACTTACTATCTGTAGCGGTATTGGCTGGCCTAACAGGTTGTGCAGTAACGCAAGCACCAGAACAAAAAGTAGTGAATGCACTGGCTGATAATCTTGATGTTCAGTACGAAATTCTAACTAATCATGGTGCGAATGAAGGCTTGGCTTGTCAGGACCTAGGTGCTGAATGGGCGTCATGTAATAAAGTGAACATGACGCTAACCAATGACGGTGAAGCGATTGACTCTAAAGATTGGAGCATCTACTTCCACAGTATTCGTCTTATTTTAGATGTTGATAATGAGCAATTTAAGATCACTCGCGTTACTGGTGACCTTCACAAGCTAGAACCTACTGAAAAATTTGACGGCTTTGCGGCTGGTGAAGAAGTGGTTCTTCCGTTAACGAGTGAATACTGGCAACTGTTTGAAACTGACTTTATGCCAGGTGCATTCGTGACGGCGCCAAACGCAGAACCTAAGATGATTGCATCATTGAATACAGAAGATGTTGCATCGTTCGTAACTGGTCTAGAGGGTAATAACCTTAAGCGTACGCCTGATGATAATAACGTAATGGCGACAGCGGTGACGCGTTTTGAAAAGAATGCTGATCTAGCAACGCAAGACGTATCAACTACTTTACTACCAACGCCAATGTCGGTAGAAGCCGGTGAAGGTTCAGTTAGCATTGCTGGTGGTATTGCCCTACCTAAAGACGCATTCGACGCTGAGCAATTCGCAGCAATTGAAGAACGTGCAGATGTGGTAAACGTAGATGTGAGTGGCGACCTACCTGTGAGTGTCGCTGTTGTTCCTACTCAGTTTACGGGTGATTTAGCGAAATCTGGCGCTTATGAACTAAGCATCTCGGAAGAGGGGATTGCAATTAAAGCGTTTGATAAAACGGGTGCTTTCTACGCAGTTCAGTCTATTTTTGGCCTAATAGATAGTCAGAACGCTGAATCATTACCACAACTGTCAATTAAAGATGCGCCGCGCTTTGATTATCGTGGTGTGATGGTGGACGTTGCTCGAAACTTCCACTCAAAAGATGCCATCCTAGCAACGCTAGATCAAATGGCGGCATACAAGATGAATAAACTGCACCTTCACCTAACGGATGATGAAGGTTGGCGTTTAGAAATTCCAGGTTTACCAGAGCTAACGGATGTAGGGTCTAATCGTTGTTTTGATTTGGATGAACAAAGCTGCTTACTGCCTCAGCTAGGTTCTGGTCCAACAACAGACAACTTTGGCTCTGGTTTCTTTAGTAAAGCGGATTACGTCGAGATCCTAAGCTACGCTAAAGCGCGCAGCATCGAAGTTATCCCTGAAATTGATATGCCAGCACACGCTCGTTCAGCTGTGGTATCAATGGAAGCGCGTTACACTCGTCTCATGGCGGAAGGCAAAGAAGCAGAAGCGAACGAATACCGCTTGATGGATCCGCAAGATACATCGAATGTAACCACGGTTCAGTTCTACGATAAGCAAAGCTTCATTAACCCATGTATGGAGTCATCAACTCACTTCGTCGATAAAGTAATCTCTGAAGTGGCGGCAATGCACCAAGAAGCGGGCGTACCGCTAACGACTTGGCACTTTGGTGGCGATGAAGCGAAAAACATTAAGTTAGGCGCTGGCTTACAAGATATTAATGCAGAAGACAAAGTGGCATGGAAAGGTAACATTGATTTATCTAAGCAAGATAAGCCGTTCCAACAATCTCCACAATGTCAGAAATTAATTGCTGACGGTACAGTAAGCGATTTCGGTCACCTGCCAAGCCACTTTGCAGAAGAGGTGTCTAAGATTGTTGCTGAGAAGGGTATTCCACACTTCCAAGCGTGGCAAGATGGCCTGAAATACAGCGAAGGTGAAGAAGCATTTGCAACAGAAAGTACGCGCGTTAACTTCTGGGATGTTCTTTACTGGGGCGGCACTTCATCAGTTTACGACTGGTCTGCGAAAGGTTATGACGTAATTGTTTCTAACCCAGATTACGTATACATGGATATGCCATACGAAGTAGACGCAGCAGAACGTGGTTACTACTGGGCAACACGTGCAACCGATACTCGTAAGATGTTTGGCTTTGCGCCAGAGAACATGCCACAAAACGCAGAAACATCTCTAGACCGTGACGGCAATGGCTTCAGTGGTAAAGGTGAGGTTGAAGCGAAACCTTTCTACGGTCTGTCAGCTCAACTTTGGTCAGAAACAGTACGTACTGACGAGCAATATGAATACATGGTGTTCCCTCGCGTATTGGCAGCAGCAGAGCGCGCATGGCACCGAGCAGATTGGGAAAACGACTACAAAGTGGGCGTTGAGTACTCTCAAGAAACCAACTTAGTGAATAAGCAGGCTCTAAACAGCGACTTTAATCGCTTCGCGAATATTCTTGGTCAACGTGAGCTAGCTAAGCTAGAAAAAGCAGGTATTGATTACCGACTACCAGTTCCAGGTGCAAAAGTGGTTGATGGCAAGCTTGCAATGAACGTTCAATTCCCAGGCGTAGAGCTTCAATACTCAGCTGATGGTGAAAACTGGCTAACGTATGATGAGCAACAACGTCCATCGGTTTCTGGCGAAACTTACATCCGCTCTATCTCTGAAAGTGGCGAGAAAGTAAGTCGAGTGACTTCGGTAAAATAATCGATAAGCAACATTAATAGAAAAGCTCCCTAGCTATTGTCTTATTTAGATAAAAGTGGGAGCTTTTTTTTCGTCCAAACTAAGTTAGGCACTTCTCTTAAGCTGAAACATATAGAAATACTCTTTGTTTATATCGTCAACAATGCACATAAGGTGAGTTCCATCGCAAAAGTGACGCGCTTCTCATTATTCTCTTCAAAAAATAAGTCCTCCATAAAAAACTCTAAATCAAGTGTGATTGAACTGACTCATTCTAATTTCGCGACGTGAAATAATGTGATCTGGATCTGTGTGTTTTTTTGTCTTGAGTTTTTTATCAATTTTTATATTTTTAAGAGATTGATTTTAAAGTATTAAATAACTTTTTCTTTTTTGACAGTGAGAGAGATCACTCTGCCCAGTCTTTTATTTTTAAACGCGAATTAATTCGAGCAACATAGATTTCATGCCAGGGAGGCTACCAACTACTCAAGCGGTGAAGGTGAATGATGTACCGAAGATGTGCCGCTGAAAAAATTAAACTAAGGCAGTTTACTATGAAAAAAATTATCGCTCTAAGTGCTCTTTCTCTTGCTTTCGCTTCTAGTGCTTTTGCTGGTTCTTCTTACGTAACGGGTAACATCCAAATTCATGACGATGGCCGTATCCACGGTTCTGACATGACTTCTACGCTAGAAGCTGGTCACACGTTTGACAACTCTCTAGGCGGCTTCACGGTTTATTCTGAGTTTGATGGTATCCAACTGGGCAAACTTGAATCTGAAAATGGCGGCGCAGGTAATACTACTCCTGGTATCACTGTAGGTGGTGAGCAATCTTTCAATATCACTGACAACCTATGGGTTGCTGCTGGTTACCAACACCTATTCTCTGCGGGTGAAAGCATTCAGTTCCGTCCATTAGTTAAGATCGGTTACAACTTCGACAACGGTATCTCTATTAGCAACCGTACTCGTGCACACATTGATGATACTTCTGCTAACGCTGACACAGACTACCGCATGGATAACCGCATTGCTTACACAGTGAATGCTGACCTAGCGCTTAGCTACAACAACGTATACATGATTGATGCTGAAGCGATGGACCACGAGTTACGTGCAACATGGACTCGTCAAGGTGTTCAACCTTACTTTGAATTCCGTAGCCAAGCTAACGGCGTAGACTTCGCGAACGGCGATTCTAAGCAGAACAACGCATTCGTATTCGGTGCTTCTTACGGCTTCTAAGCTGATTCGCTTGGTTGCTTAGTCTATTAGATTATTAGCCGAGTGAGCTTCTTCGCTAAATAGCTTTTTGCTAAATAGCTTGCTAGCTAATTAGCGAGGGGAACATAGCGGTACTAACAGCCCGGTTGGTGCCGCGACAAGATTTGCTTTACTGTCCAAAAGCAAAGAGCCTAGCAAGTAAACCACAGTCTTGGGATTACTGAATGCTAGGCTCTATTTTTATGACTTCTTTTTATTGCTGTGTGTTGGTCTGTTTAGGTTCTATTTCCCGTTGTAGTGACGGTATTCAAACACCTGACCTTTTTCATTAAACGCATACACAGAATACTCGTCTTTCTTATCGCCATATTCCATGCCTGGCGAACCCATTGGCATACCCGGAACCGCTAAACCAATCGCATTACGTGGTGGGTTTTCTAGAAAGGCTTTAATGTCATCTGCTGGAATGTGTCCTTCAAATACGTATCCGTCGATCTCTGCAGTGTGGCAAGAGGCTAGCTCTTGTGTTATCCCTAGTTTCTGCTTGATTGGGTTCATATCATCGTGGAGCTTCTCAGTAACATCGAACCCAGCATCTCGCATATGTTCAGTCCATTCTGTGCAGCAGCCGCAGTATGGAGATTTGTGGTTTAGAACATCAGTAGCTAAAGCTTGTCCTGAGATTGCAGCGAGTGCAGTAAGAGTCATAATTTTACGAATCATGGTTAACCTCATGAATATGGTTTTTATTAATATTAGAATGAGTTGGTTTGAACAATCTCAGCCTGTTGGCATTGCTGACTACAGTAATTGACGACATCGCCATCGCAGCGCCTGCAACGACAGGGCTAAGCAGAAATCCGAAAAATGGGTAAAGCACACCGGCCGCGATAGGAATACCAAGCGAGTTGTAGATGAAGGCACCAAATAGGTTTTGCTTCATATTTCTCACGGTCGCTTGAGATAGCTCGATCGCGTTGCTTACTGATAATGGCGATGAGTTGAGTAGCGTCATTTGCGCACTTTCAATCGCGACATCACTGCCACTGCCCATTGCTATGCCTATATCTGCTTGAGCAAGTGCAGGCGCGTCGTTAATACCGTCTCCGACCATGGCAACACTCTTATATTGCTGTTGCAGCTGAACAATGTGTTGAGCTTTCTGCTCTGGAAGCACTTCTGAAATCACTTCGTCGATACCGACGTTTTTACCTATCGCTTGAGCTACAGAGTCGTTGTCGCCCGTTAATAGCACAGTGTGAATTCCGGCGGATTTTAGTTGAGCTATCGCCTGTTTGCTATCTATTTTTAACGCGTCTGAAATGCCCAATATGCCTTCCAGTTTTTGGTCAATCGCAATGAAAATAGGCGTCCACGCTTGCGAGCGGCAAAGCTCGATGAAATCCGCGCCAACCTCTGTATTGATACCTAATTGGGTGAGGTACTTAAGCGAGCCAACTTGCACTTTCTTGCCGTTAATTGTTGCTTGAACCCCAAGCCCTCGTTGGTTTTCAAATTCGCTGTGTGGGAGTACTGAAACTTCCAAGCTCTCTGCATATTGGCAAACGGCTTTGGCGAGTGGGTGCTCAGATCCTACTTCTACTGAATAAGCACAAGCCAGTAATTCTTGTTCTGATAAATCGCCATAAAAGGCTTGCTGAACGGTTGGCTTACCTTGGGTTAATGTGCCTGTTTTATCAAACACGACAGCATCAATTTTGCTTGCAGATTGCAACACATCGGCATCTTTGATCAGAACGCCAAACTCAGCGGCTTTGCCAACGCCGACAGTAATTGAAAGTGGTGTCGCAAGGCCTAAGGCACATGGACAAGCGATGATCAGCACTGTGGTTGATACCACTAGCATGTAACTGGCGCTTGGTTGTGGGCCAACAAAAAACCAAACTAAGGCGGCAGCAACTGCGATTGCGACCACAACCGGAACAAAAACGGCTGAGATAGAATCGGCAAGCTTGGCGATTGCTGGTTTACTGCTTTGCGCTTGGCGAACCATTTGAATGATCCGAGCCAGCATGGTGCTTGATCCAATCCCAGTCGCTTCAATAATTAAACTACCATCCCCATTAATAGTGCCCGCAGAAACGCCATCATTTATTGTTTTGACGTTGGGCAGTGGTTCACCGGTCAGCATCGACTCATCGATATAAGATTCACCTGAGACTACGACACCATCAACCGGTACTTTTTCTCCGGGTTTTACTCGTACCTGCATGCCTACCTGAATCGCTTCTACTGCGATGGTTTGTTCTTTGCCATCGACAATAACCACCGCTTTTTGAGGCTGTAAGTTAATCAATGCCTGTAAAGATTTTGTGGTACGCGCTTTGGCTTTGGCTTCGATGTAATGACCCAAAGAAATTAAGCCAACGATCATTGCGCTTGCTTCAAAGTAGACATGGCGAGATGGTTCTGGAAACCATGATGGAATCAGCACAACCAACATTGAATAGAACCATGCTGCGCCTGTACCTAGAGCGACTAAGGTATCCATGGTCGCGCGTTTATGCATCAAGGATTGCCAAGCATTGGTGAAGAAGCTGCGTCCAGAAGTGGCTAACAACACTAAACAAACCACACCAATGAATCCCCAAGCCAGTTGGTCGTTAAATGTAGTAATGGTCATGCTGCCGCCGAACACGCCCCATGCCATTAGCGGTGCCCCAAGCAGTAGCGCACTCACTGAATTTTTTAGGAAGGCCTGTTGAGTGCGAAGTTGCTGTTCTTGTTGTTTTTGCTGTTGAGTCGCCGCGTCATCAACGAACTCTGCACCATAACCTGCGGTTTTTACGGATTCTATTAGCGCGCTTTCGATGACGTCTCGTGTTTTAGAGGTGAAAACTAAGGCTGTCTGTTCTGCGAGATTGATCTGAGCTTGGTCGACGAACTCATTCTTTTTCAGTGCTTTCTCTACCGAAGAGACACAACTCGCACAAGTCATCCCCTCAAGAACAAGGTGATAGGTATATTGGCTAGCTGCGGTTTTATCTTCACTCTTTTTATCTGCTTGTTCGTCTTCTAAATCTGAACTCGATGAAAGGTCATTCGTTTCTGAGTAGGGAGCTGCGTGGTAACCCAGGCTTTCGACCAGCTTAATCACCTCAGACTCAGAAAGCAGAGTAACCAGTGATAATTCCTGTTTGCTGACTTCTAGGTTTAAGGCTTGCTCAGTTTGTTCAAGCGCTTTAGTCAGTTTGCTCACACACTTGCCGCAACTCAGACCGGATAGCGAAAGGTGCAGCTGATTACCCATAGAATAGCCAAGCGTTGCTAACTGTTCGTTGAGCTGAATGTAACTAAATGGAGTCGAAATATCGATGTAGGTCGGCGATATGTCATTAATCATCGTGCTGTCGAGATCGCTAAACAGTGTGCGAACTTTCTTCGCGCAACCCATGCAATTTAGGCCGTTGAGCGCCGTTGTGTAGTAGTTCATATCGATACTCCAATTCTCATCTACGCCTAACATAAACCTTCCCGTAAGGGTAAGGTCAAACATAAATTCAAGAATTTGATCTTGGTGGAGTGCTAGCTAGTGGTTTCAGTTTGGAATGGAAGAGGGAAATTAAGAATGTGCGGCTATAATCTACTTGCTAAGACTATCTATTTACGACTTTAAGGGCGTAATTGGCCTTTCAATAACGGCTTTCGTACAACAACAGCGCATTAATCATTCACTACTGATTGTAGATTTAAGCGGTGGTGATAAAATAGCGCCCAAAATTTAGTGATGTTTGACTATTGCAGGCCTTGTAATGGCGAGCACTAAAAGAATCACCTACTTAATCAAGGTATTTAAATGACGGTTAAAACTCGTTTTGCTCCTAGCCCAACTGGCTACCTACACGTTGGTGGTGCGCGCACTGCACTTTACTCTTGGCTATACGCTAAAAACCAAGGTGGTGAATTCGTTCTACGTATCGAAGACACGGACCTTGAGCGTAACTCTCAAGAAGCGGTTGATGCAATTCTAGAAGGCATGCAATGGATGGGTATGGAATGGGATGAAGGTCCTTACTACCAATCTAAGCGTTTTGACCGTTACAACGAAATGGTTGATAAGCTACTTGCTGAAGACAAAGCATTCAAATGCTACGCGTCTAAAGAGCTGCTTGATGAAATTCGTGCAGAGCAAGAAGAAAACAAAGAAATGGCTCGCTACGATGCTAACCACCCTAAAATTGTTGCAGCAAACGAAGCAGCAAAAGAAGGCGATGCGTGCGTTATCCGTTTCCGTAACCCTAAAGAAGGCAGCGTAGTATTTGATGACCAAATCCGTGGTCGCATTGAAATCGCAAACAGCCAACTTGATGACCTGATCATTCGTCGTACAGACGGTGCACCAACTTACAACTTCGTAGTAGTAGTGGATGACTGGGACATGGGTATCACACACGTTGTTCGTGGTGAAGACCACATCAACAACACACCTCGTCAAATCAACATCTATGAAGCACTAGGCGCGCCAGTTCCAACGTTCGCTCACTGTGCAATGATTCTTGGTGATGACGGTGCGAAACTTTCTAAGCGTCACGGTGCTGTTTCTGTAATGCAATACCGCGATGAAGGTTACCTACCAAATGCATTAAACAACTATCTAGTTCGTTTAGGCTGGTCTCACGGTGACCAAGAGATCTTCTCTCAAGAAGAGATGATTGAATTCTTCAGCCTGAACGCTATCAGCAAGTCTGCTTCTGCATTCAACACTGATAAGCTACTTTGGTTGAACAACCACTACATCAAGACATCTGAGCCTGAGTACGTTGCAAAATACCTGCAATGGCACCTAGACGCACAGAAGATCGATACAACAAACGGTCCAGCTATCACTGAAGTGATCAAGCTAGTTGGCGAGCGTTGTAACACGCTTATCGAACTTGCTGAGCAATCTCGTTACTTCTACGAAGATTTCTCTGAGTTTGAAGCTGGCGCAGCGAAGAAGCACCTACGTGGTGTTGCTAAAGGCCCACTAGAGCTTGCTCTTGCTAAGGTTGAAGCACTTGAAAATTTCACTACTGCAAACATCAAAGATGGTGTAATTGCAGCTGTATGTGAAGAGCTAGAGATCGGCATGGGTAAAATCGGTATGCCACTTCGCGTAGCAGTAACAGGCGGTGGTCAGTCTCCTTCTGTTGATGCTGTGATGGAGCTTGTTGGTAAAGAGCGCGTAATCGCTCGTATCAAGATGGCTCTTGAGTTCATCGCTGAGCGTGAAGCTAACGCTTAATCCTATTTCTCTTGTTTGAGATAGAATGTACTTGAGATAGAACGATCATCAGCCGACAGCTTAATTCGCTGTCGGCTTTTTATTGTTTAATGAAAATACGGTCAACGTATTTTAGGACGAGACAGTTATAGCAAGTCTTGAGCTTTTGCTAAAACACTGAGTTTTGGGAATATATTTTGGCAGCTGTGCTGGTGGTTCATCGGGTTCATATCTGCAATCGCATCTTCGACAATCACCACGTTATAACCCAGTTCAAATGCTTGTCTAGCCGTTGATTCGACCCCAATACTTGTTGCTACCCCGGTCAGATAAATATCCGTAATACCTTGCTCACAAAGCTGCTTCTGCAAATCTGTGTTGGTAAATGCACCCCAGGAATATTTGGTTAGATAGCGATAATTAGGGTTTAGGCGCAGGCTTTCGATGACCTCTCCCCATACGATCTTTGATGCGTCAGGCTGAGCCGCTTTATTTTGCAGTTCCGTTCGGCCTTGTGGACGACCGGCTACATTAACAATAATTACGGGTAAATCAGCATCATCAAATGCATCGCAGAGAGCAAGGCTGTTCTCTATGATCGGTCGGGACACGGTTTCCGGTAATTGATCAACGATACCTTGTTGCAGGTCGATAACGACAAGCGCAGAGCATTTACTCATTTTCATTACTTTATGCCTTAGTGGTCTTTGTGTGAGGTTATAGTGGTTAACTTTTACGGTGTATTAAGCGGGTGTAAAAGCGGATGAAAGCCAGTGCAACCATCATATAAATGAGTAGGTTCAAAGGGGTAGTGACGTCATAAACAGGCACAAGTTGCGTTGCGCTCATGGTAATCATTACTAATAGGTTGCCCCCGAGAACTCGATAGACCATCCACTGATTACCAGCGAACAGGCGATACACCATAAAGACATTAACAAAGTAAAATGCCATTAATTGCCATACTTCGGTCATCGAAGGTAACAGCAGAACATACTGAATGAGGAACAGTGACCCAAAGGCTAAGTAGCCAATGGTCCAGTGCTTTATCATTTGCCTAGGCATGTTGCTTAATATCAAGGCGCAAATGGCACTGTTAATGATGAACAGACTTCCCGATGATATTGGTAGATATATCCAGACTAGAATTGCTGAGATGAAGCTCATTGTGCCGACTAACGTATTGCTTAATCGTTGCTGGCTGTTGTCAAGTAATCGGGCAAATAAGCGCTTTTTCTTAAAGTTACCCTGGTAGAATTGTTTGACTGTCTCTGGAAAAGGGGGCTTGTAATCGACATTAACCGATGATGCTTCAATAAAAGCCATAGCCTGGTTAAGTATCGAAAAATCATTGTGATCAACCCCTTGATCATGGGCGTTTTGCAGTAACTGTTTGGCAACCCAGATTGCTTGAGTTTGCTGTTGATGCTTCCACTGCTTTCTGGCAGGCATACGGCCATGCAAATCGGGCAGGCGCATCAGATCGTTCAGCGCTTTGAAGGTCGGGCTTTCAATATTTAACTCGCAGCTCGTGTGTAACTGGAAACGCTGCGCTGAGTCATTGTAAGCGAGTGAATGAATGAGGGGAGACATCGCCTCTAAAACAACACTGACTTCGTTGTTAAAGCGTGTGTCATCATCCTCAGGCCAAACCACGCTATAGATGGTCGTATAGACCACGAAGCCAAGCAGGGTTTCTTGCAGCCTTAGTACCGCAATATTAAATGTAGCTACACCATCAAAGCTGCCAGATATCGCCAGCAGGATGCAGACAATAAATGCCGTAATGTAAGCATAGCCGATGACCGGATCGGAACCCATGTATATACAAATTGCGAGTAACAGTGCGATGTTTGCTAAAAAATAATATCGATCTTGCCCAAAAACAGCGATTAACCAAAGCCCGACAAACGCGCCACAAAGCGTCCCCAACAATCTGAGAATGCCTTTTTTCTTGCCAGCAGTAATAGTATCAGTGATGGCCAATATATTGACCACGATAGCCGCCCAGTAAGGCTTCTCAAGGTTAAAATACAACGCAAGGTAGATAGCTAAACAAAATGCTAGGGCAACCTTTATGGCATTCTTGGCTGGAGTGCTCAGTGACTTTATAATGAGTAGCATAGTGGGGTTTAGCGGCAGAGGGATCGAATACGAGGATATTGCCTGATCTTTTGGTCAGCCTAAACTCTAGTTTGAAGGCCTTGATCCATCAAATATAGCAACTCTATTGCATCGTTTAACATTCAGGGGAAGGGGGGCGATCAGTCACTCTACTTATACGATATTGTTCGATGCTGATAATGATCGATAGATCTTCTAATAGTTAATAGCGATAGAACATCAGGTTTATCGTTCTTCTAAGCTGGCTAGTTGTTCCGATTATTTTAGGTTCATCGCGGCTTTCCG
>NZ_JBFRMS010000024.1:0-93255 GCF_041470505.1 Vibrio sp. 10N.261.55.C5 | reverse complement strand
CATATAAGTGCGGAGAGTACAACGATCACGAAAGAGTACTGTCCAACTTCTTTCCGACTCTCATTGCCGTTTTGGCCACAGCGTATTAACCACTTCCGCTGCTTCATCGCATAACGCGCCTTACGTGGATTCACTTACGTTCATCATACTGACACCCTAGCACTTACCCGATTTGTGGTTATCAGGAAGAACGTCCTCTCACGATTCAGTTCCCACTCGGTTTAATAACCGAGTTTCGTTACATTGTCGGATTCGCTGCTTTATTCAGAATCCTAGGGTCATCTGGTGATACAGATGGTTCACTCTTATCGTGGTGAACAACGCTTCATACGACTTCAGGTCGCACGGACAGAAGCGAGTTAGAGGCTTTGCTAATTTAGCAAGATGCGGATAACTTTAGGTATTGGAAAGCCGCTTGGTAAGGCGGTCTACGGCAACTGGTAAAATTTTAGATAGAGGCAGGTTTGCTCAACAATCGGATTAAGCACTGGCTTCGTAGCGCTTAATCCTTATTTGTTATGGTGCACTTAGTAACAGCTATTCTACTCGATCTCGTTCCAATTTATACGCTAAATACTCTCGAGATACCTGTTCATCAGAATAATCGCCATCAACATTATTCGTTTCACCGACACCATCTAGTCCTTTTATACTTTTAATTGAACCGCCCCATGAATCCCGATTTCTAGATGAGCTTATAAATTGAGAAAGATATGCGTTTAAAGATTTATCTCTTGGCTTCTCAATCTCTTTACTCAAGGCAGTCAAGTATTCAAACTTCGTCGTTTTTTCCCACTCTATCGAGAAACCTGCTCGGTGACACAACTCAGTATGAATTAACAACATTGTACGACCATTTCCGTCTAGGAAAGGGTGACCATAGGCAAATAAGCCCATAACTTCACCCGGATTAGCCCGCAGGTACTCTTTGTCTTGACCTAACCGCAACCCGTAATCAATTGAAAGCTGTATTTCCATAGGGTGACAAAACTTAACGCCCGCTTTAGATATAGCTTTATCAGGCACTAACTCATTTCTATCCTTACCTGCCCATGGATAAATTTCTGAGAATAATATTCGATGAACCTCTAGGAAGTCACTGTATGCAATCTCGTCTCTTTTTGATAGGTATTCTAATGCGTCATCTAGACCAGCACGAAACATCGTATGCTCTAGTTCTCTAATTACATTAGGATCTTTTTCTTTGAACCTATTTTGTAAATAGCCGTTTTCCTCAAAGTCTAAAAAAGGGTCAAAGACTGGCATGACGTTCCCTTAGATAATTAACTGATAACGAAGCAACTTGTTGCATTGATAGCTTTCCAGCTCTTTTTAATGCAACTAGTAAGTCCTCAACTTGATCATGTTTAACCTCGTCTCCTGCCAATGAGGTCACCGAATCGGCAAATTGATCTATTGAACTGTATGTGTAAAAAACATTATGGAGCTTAGCCAGTGCTAACACGTACTCTCTAATATTTTTTTTCGGTATTCTCTCGACCGACTCCACATCACTGTTCTTATCACTCTGACTTTTCTTATGGCTTCTAAGTATGATTTTTATATCATTAAACTTCAAAACTCTTTCCGTACGCGAAGACTTTGTTTCAACAACGAAAGTGGACTTTGGTTTGGCGTTTTTTAGCTCTTTAGCTGCATTGCCGTACAATTGTATACCTAGCTTTTTCACAGTGTCTCTAACCACTTGATCTGCAGGAGCACAGGTTTTTACCTCTCCACCCATAAAATGAGCTTTTGCATAAAACCCTCGTGAAATTCTCAACAACTCGCCATTATCAACTAGCTTAGATAAAACGAAAGTAACTTGAGATTGACTACCAAGCAAAGCTAAGTCTGAACGTGAAAAAACTGCATCTTTACGATGTATTATCGATTGTCTAATACGAGTTTCAAGCTTCATAAAATGCACCTACTAAAACACACAACTTCATTTTAACAGCAACAGGAAGAACCATCAAATTAATAGATGTAAAACAATAATTTAAAGTAAAAACAAGCTCTTATAAACCGTCAAAAGTTGTAGTGAATCAGAACTGTGATTGTGTTGGCACATAACGCTTTACCTACGGTTCAAACCCGTACATCACCTTATAAAACCGGATGTATATCAACTCAAAGCTGCTCGAACTATCGATCATCAAGCTATGTACAAATCTGTATTAGAGTTTCGTATTAGGTTTAGTAATACTCCTCTATTGGAGGCCAAGCACACTTTGGGGCACTTTCGAGTTAGAAAGTGCCACGAGTCAAAATTCAGGTCTATGAAGCCTCTGGACATAAATGTGTTATAGGCTTTACTAAATTAGTAAATTAAGGATTACTTTTGGTATCGAAAATACCCATATGGCAGGCCAGAAGATCTCACTCCCTGTTAAGGTGAGCAACGCAATACCGAAGCCCACGCATGCCACTTTAAACACTAAACGCAACGCATAGCAAAAATGCCATGCGTTGCGAATCGCTCTTAAACAGATTGATTAGAAATCAGCAATTAGACTCTGATAGACAGGGACTTTAACCCAAAAAGCTCCATCGGATGTTTCAAAAACATCATATATATACCCGTTACTTATCCCTCCATTATGACGCCCATTAACTTTAATGTTGTGTTTATCAAAATAGGCTTTCGCCAAGGTAATAGCTTCAGGTGCATTTCTAGCCTTACTGAAAAACAAAGCAGTTTCTTGAGATTTTCCATCTCCCGTTGTTTTAGAGGAACTTTGAGAAAAAACAGTGGTTATCTTAGCTCCTTTTACAAAGAAATATTCAACAAGATTGTACGTTCGCATGGAAACAGATGGATGGTATATTTTTTTCGTATCAAGAAGTTCGAACACTAAAGCGCTGCATTCTAGAATTTCGGTAACTGATTCTGAATTAATGTCTACACTTTCAAATTTACCCTTACCTAACTTACCGCTTGATACTAATTTATTGTTACCAAAATTTGGATGCACATACTCACAAAGAACCGAATACAAATCGTTTATATTCGACACTTCTTTCTCAAGCACCCCTAATGAGTCATTTATATGTACAGCTTTATGCTCGGAGTTTTCCTTCACTTTTCCTTCACCTAGATAAACTCGGTTAATTGCTTTTTCAGCTCTTTTGAATATTTCATCAATCTTCTTTAGTCCACCCTGATCCTTTAGATTTGAAATCATTTTCTCAATTGCATCCATCAAGTAAGAAATCGCAGCAAGCTGTTCGACAAGTGACCTAGTATTATTTGCAAGTGACAATGGGTTATTTTCATTTATAGCTGCTATGACTGATTTAGCTAACAAATAAAATTTGTAGTCATATAAACCGATACAGAAAGAAGTATGTTCCGCAATGTTGTAGAGCCTCACCGACAAAACATTCAACGGGGGAGATAACTTTTTCGACTTGTTTGTAACTAAACTTGATAGTTCAGAGAAGTTCTCTTCATGATTTTTATAAAAGTCATTACTTTCGTAATGATTGATAAAATCATTAAGTAGGCCTATCGTTTTTGCCTGAATATTTATAGCTGTCATTTAAACTCCATTGATTTCTAGCCGTGTTAAGGTGTGAGCAGCGCTTGGCTATACTTGAGCGAAGCGAAAGCGCCAAGGGTTGCGAATCACTCTTAAATGCTTTGTATGGCGAAAATTTCGCCATAGACCTGTTTTATTCTAGCTTCTACATTTAGCCTGCTATAAACCTCATCGAAGTCCACGTGAAACCTTTCATACAACGTTCCATCAAGATCAGTCATAAGAAATTTGTCCCGAATATCATTGAAGCCATTCATCAATGTTTCGCGCTTAAAGATAAAGTCAAAATAGTGCTTCTTATACTGAGAATGAGTCATTGCGTTTTCGGGCGTAAGTCGTCGATACACTTGGTAGGTTTCTTCAAATCTATTTAATAGGGGGTCAATTGCTAACTGCTTGGTAAAGTAATTAGTAAATGCACCTACCAAGAGCGCACCAGCTTCCAAATGAGTTAAATTTATATCATGTATGTTTAATTGAGTATTCGCACGAGTTTCAACCTCCATAAGGCTATCATTGCAATAGAAACCATCCACTAGCGCTTGATTCATTTTAAGCAAGCGATCAGCATAAATGCTGTTATCAACTCCAAACATTACATAATAAGGACTTCGTCCCAAAATCGACGTCTGTCTGTAAAAGTGAACACCAAAGCAACATGAAAAAACTACCACTAGCCCCATATGCAATCTTTCGTTTATGGCTTGCAGCATTGTCGTTAGTTCCGCCCATGGGACAAGCTCCCCTCCAAGTTCAATTCCTGCGACAGAGCCGTGCACTTCAATAAACAGTAGAAACCCATCATCGCTAGTCGCAGCATTTAGTATTTCGTTGAGATGCTGTAAAAAGTATGACTTGGCGATACAGTTTAAATATCTTACATCCGCATTTGGTTCTTGAGTTAAGATATGTTCCTTGATCTTCGTACCTGTACTCAAGTCATTTTCACGTAAGCACTCGACTACGAACACCTTATTTATATCTTGTTCACCAATCTTCATATCTTACCTTTCAACGCCCGCTTAACTTGCTGCCAACTGCAACGAACTCAAGCAGACCACCGTAATCACAGAAGCCAGCCCGAAGCAAAAATGCCACAGGTTGGCGTTTGTTAGCCAACTTACTAGCAGTGAACTACTGACTCATTTTCAACCACTACAAAATATGCGTTGGCAGGGATAGATTCATAATTCGTACTCCCCTGAGATCCTACAAGTGAGCCTAGTTTTTTACAGCTATAAACAACTTGCCATACACCATCTAGCTTTATAAAGCTCACTCCAAGGTTATCTTCATACACAGTTCTAATTTTGGGGTTCTTTGACTTATGGAACCACCATAAGTAAGGAAAATCTGCGCCACAAAGAGTTTCTCTCAAAGCTTCAAGCTGTAGTTGACGCAGTGATAGTGGTTTTAAAGTGAAATCTAGCTCTCGTACCCAATCAGCATTGACCTGACACTGCCATCCATAATGAATTTCAATGTTCGATAACATGCGCACTTCACCTGTTGGTTGAACTGGAGGAGTCACAAAATATTTTGCTTGAAAACGCCGCGAAGCCAAACGCAGTTCAGTACTTTTAATTTCAAGATATGGTTCAGTCGAATATCGAGCCCAAAGAAAATTCAATTCATCTAACATTGGCAATTATTTCCTTGTTGGCTAACGCTCTAACTTGTGTTGCTCGGATTATGCAAATTTAGGTAAACCTTTTTATTTATGGCCGTTCAGCAGCCTTGAGCCAATCATTCACTCCACTAATCCCAATAGCTAACAGTGTATCTTGCAGTATGACCACACGCTGCAACATAGCTCCACTGTCAGACTCTTCCAGCTCTTCAGCCTGTGCGAATAAACGGGTCAGTAGTTGCGTTAGGCTATTCTTATAATCATGAACATAGGCTTTAGTTCGACGTACGAAATCTAAGTAAATTTCAACAGCTTCCAATGCATACATTGGCTCGTGAACAGAAATCGCGTTCAACCATGTATCAAAACCAAAGATATCATTTCGTTTAGAATCTGTTTCTGATTCAAGCAGGCTGAAATAACGCTGAATTAGCTCAGTTGGTACAGTAAACAATGGTGTAGATTCACGGAAGAGGTTATGAAACTCATGCGCGATGATAATAGCATGCGGATTTCCTGCACTTAATCCAGCTTCCAGTCCCGAAAAACAATGCTCTTTGTGTCTTTGAATATTGTTGTGGTGTGTCCATACACTCGCTGCACCACTCCATGCTTCCGCTGTTTCTACCGCGTTGAGTTCCTCAATAAAAGTAGAAAAGTCTATGTGTTTCAAAAAAGCTGCTAGCGCAGAAATACGCCCCCAAGCCTTATAATCTTTGCCGCAACCTTCACGATAAATCTGAGCTAATCTAGGTGCAATGATTTTGAACTTTTGATGGTATGCGTAATATAAGCATGGTTCAGCTATAGCCCAAAGTCCGTCTGCACTTTCTTTTAACGCAAGATCAAATAGTTCCCAGCCAAGTTCAGGAAAACGAGCCTGTAAGTAAGGCATCCGCCTAAGCATAACTGCACGAATTGCAGGGTGCTTGTCACCAGCATATAGGCGTAATGCAGCTGGTAGTGAGTCAGGCCACTGTACACCACTCGCCTCAAGCTGGTTGGCTAAAATTATCAGTGCTTCTGCTGTGTTTCCTCGTCTCATATTGATGCCAGAAGTAAGTAGATCAAGCGAGTCGCCCGAGATTGTGCTTTCTTCCATTAATGACGCAAAACTCATTGCTAAATATATTAACCGAGCTGCATCTTGAGTTTTTTTGATGATATGTGCACAGTTTTCTATCGCTTTGGATGCTGCGCGGTTGTGGTGCCAGTGATCTTGATGTTGTTCCAAATTCTCGAGAATATTCAGGGCTAACTTTTCTGCGTCGGGTTCCTCTATATATAACCAATTATTACTAGGCTGTAGGCTTCCGTATCGATGCGCTAGATATGTAGTAACTCCCTCCAAGAGATCATCTCGAAAACGTTCAGGGATCTGCTCCCAGTTATCTGTCAGAAAAGCCATGAAACGTGAAGATTGACGAGAGGCTGCTTCACTTAGCTGCCTGCCAACCTCTCTTTCTCCCCCCTCCAGAAAGTCAGTAAATGAATCTCTATCATACCCATTGTAGTGTTCAAGCAGGCATAGCACTCCGTTATTACTTAAATTCAGAAATACCTCAAAAGAGAACGGAGCGCTGACAATTCCTCCTCGCGAGTAGATATATGGTTGTCGAATCAACGGCCATACTAGTTTTTCACATTCATTCAATACGGCTTGTGAATTCGTTGAACGTAAATGGCACGGAATAGCGGTGATTAACAGGGCTTGCTTTTTTATCATCCAAGATCTTGTTTGTGGGTCAGTAGCGTCTTCTTGGTCGATAGTTAGAATGTTTTCTTGTATTGAAACTTGTATTGACGGGGCTAGAAATATATACGCTTTGTATATCAATTCCCCCAGTTCATATGATAAATCAGATGCTAATATTGCTTGCTCACACAGCATACGCCCAATTACATCTATATTTGAGATCGGCTTTTCGGTCAACGCAAGGATAGAAAAGTATCGTAATGAGTCTTCGGTGTTGAAGCAAAGGCGTTCAAGGTTGTTTTGCCACCATGATGTTTGTGAGTTAGCGTGATGTTTAATAGCGGCTTCAATAGAATCCATCAAGAAGCGCTCACCATCTATATGTCTATGGTTGCTCTGTGTATGCGTATCTTCATAAGACGTTTTGTTCAAGAAACTACAATGATATCCACGATGTGAGCTTTTGGTTTGGCTCCATTGTTCAATTGAAGCAACAGCCAAATCGAGCAAAATAGTGGAGTTCCGCATTCTTTCTGCTAGAAATTTATCATTGCGATCACCAAACTCATATGGTTGACAATTCAATTTGTTGCTAAAGCCATAGGAAAGTGCATCTTCCTCGCTTACCTCGCCTGCGATATAGCTCCATAAAACGGTATCGTCCACTAGGCCGCTTTTTAAGAAGAGAGCAAGCGAATGGCCAAGAAAACTGTGGTCATGCCTTGGTAAATTGAGTAACTGGAGGAGTAAAGGTACATAAAAGTTCAAATTATCTGCACGTATTTGCGCTAATTCGTGTGCCATTGAATCGACTAACTGGATTTTATTTTCCAATTCCAGTGACAACATTTCTGTCCAGTATGTGGAAACCCCTGCTGGATCTTCATTTTTCCATAACGATATACGGTGTACATGAGCTGTGAGCCCTTCAATATTGCAGGTGTCTTTTAGTATAGGTACTAAATGCTTCATCCAGAGGTGGTGCCACTCCACTCGTCGAGCCCTATTATAGATAACCAGAAACACCTCTCGATGTTGGTTACGCAGATCGCGTAGTAGCATCCAGTCATCATCTTGAGGAACTTGCTCTGCAAATGTTTCTGCTACGAGCCGTCGGATATGGAAAGCACTATTACCTGTTAAAACAGTACGTAATTGCGCTCTAAACTTGCGTCGTTCACCTACTGCTAATTGTTCAACAAAGCTTCTAATGCTGGGGCGAACAAAAGGTACTGGTGATAAATTTTGAATGAATTCGTTTAGAGTTACTGATTGCCTGATAGCTCCGCTAATTACTAAGACATCTAACAAAGTTTGGTGGCCAAATGTCAAGTTCCCATCCTGTGTTTTATGTAATACGCCAGTACTAAGGAGTATTCTTTGAACTTCTTGGGACGCTACAAATCGCTGATGTGGCACAACAAGGCTGCGTGATTTCAGCATATTGGAGGCGATGGATTCTATGGCTTGCATAGCAGTGTCTCCAAGAAACCTGTTAGCTTCTATAGTAGTTGCTAGGTATCGCTGAGCTAAAGCTTGGCTGGTTACAACATTGAAGCTGCCTTCTTGTTGCGCCAATTCAACAAATAAAGCTAGCTCACGAGGGTTTCGTATCAGTTCGCGAGTTGTTGAATCGGTGTTCGATGCGTCTATACCGATTTTGACGAGGATTGGTTCAATTTCACTATGCCAGTCTAATGGTTCGCAAATAATCTTCTCTTCCCAACTTCGTTGGGCAATGCGTCTATCATAATTACTATCAAACTCTCGGCAGGCAGTGACAACGGTAATGTTGGGAACCAAAAGTAAACGATCTATTTGGGCGAGAAAATACGTCAATACACTGTGCTCTCTAGCAATAGAAAGTACATCCAACGAGTCTATCATTACAACCACATGTGCATCTTCTGCCAAGCGAGCCGCCCTTTCTACCCACTGTGCAGGCAATCCTTGTGCCTGACGTTCTTGCTCTGTGTCAATGTCAGCAAATTCTCGCGATTGAATAAATAACGGTAGTAAGTTAGTACAATTTTGGGCTACTTGTTCTAGCTCCTCCTGTACAGCTAGCATCACACAAGTCTTACCTGAACCTGGCGCTCCAGTAAGCAAAATTGAACGATACTTTGCTTTAATGCCTTCTATAAGTTTCTTAGCAGCAGAGTTTGCAATATGTTCGTTACCAATATCTCTACGCCATGAGCGACCAATGGCTGAAGTGTTATTGAATGACGTACGGATCTCCCTGATATCCATGGGGGGAGTAAGTAATGATCCCGCATCACTCAATAAGAATTTCAGATCGCCTTTTGTCAATCTATGCTGTGTCGCTGTATTCTGACCACCGCTGTTCTCTCGCATACTGAGTTGACCAAGACGAGTCCATAAAGAGCTGTACGCTGCTGAATAGTTACTTACAATATTACGTAATCTTTCTTGCAGCAGTATATCCATTCGATCCAGTTCAGGGCTTATTTCAAATTTCGTGCGTTGCAAAAAATCATAAGTAGAAAGATTTGAGCCTTGCTCGGAGAGCAGACTAACTAGTTTGGAATCTGTTTCTCGATTGGCTTTACCTAAGTCTGCTCGGTAGGTTGCTTCATCAGGATAGTTGGAACTGAATTCTTTCAGTGTAGCGAGATCACCAAAGGCGCTACGCGAATAAAAGCGAACTAGTGTTTGGGGATCGTTTATCAACACATTGACTGCTTTTCGCAGTTCATCTTCGAGATCAGAAAAAGACCAAGCTTTATGTTGTGACTGGTTCTTTTTACACTGACAGCATATTTTGGTGCCGTCGGCTTTACCAATAACAACGTCGTCCACCGACCAGATTACAGAGTCAATTTCAAGCCACTGATAGTCTGAGTCTGAAAGAACTGTTAAAGCCCAATCAAAAGCTACCAATGTCTGGTAACCATCCCCGCGATTTGACTGAATTCCTGCTTTGCTCATTTATTTACTCTGGATAGTAACCAACTTAATAGACATATAGATGCACAATACAATCATTAGGAAAATTTAGTCAAATAAGAAACAGCAGAATTGTTACGAGCAACAACTCTAAACGGGAAAGGGGCAGAAATAATTTAGATTCAATACTCTAAATCTTACGACCACCAAGTCATTTTGTGGTTATGCTCCCTTGCTTTCCCCTCCTGATCTTATTGCGAAAGCTGGCATGTCACGTATAAGGAAGAGTGATTTTTATTATGGTAAATGTCTTTATTATCAATAGGTTTTTATCATTTGTGCTTGTCATTATACGACGCATATCATAAAAAAATGGTCAAGCGCAAGATGGGGTGTGGCAAGATAGTTTTATCGTAACTCCCTGATTTGAGGCGTGATGAGTCAACACAATGATATCCGGTTAAGGCGCCGTATTGAGCGTATTCTAGAGCGCCATCCTAACGCCTCGTCGTTGGCGGTTCGCCAGCGTTTGATAGTCGATGTCAAACCTGCTCACTTTTATCTCTACTTAATCCCTTTCTATGATCAGGACCGCATCGATGACAGTTCTGATATACAACGTGAGCTTGATAGAATGATGGCCATGCATTTAGGGTTGAGTGTCATAGCGAGAACCCTGTCAACAAAGCCCTATAATTATCGTCAGATAGAGCGGGCGTTACTTAAGTTGACGTTAAACTTTAATCACACAGAACAAACCCGGCTTTGCAAAATCGTGCATTTTGGCCATGACATGGCGAAAGACGAGCATCATAAGTCTAAGATGGTTATGCACTTGCAAAAGCTTGGGCACCGCTTACCCGACATTTTTCTGATCTTACGGCAAAGTACCCGAGTTGAAATTATCGACCGTTAACCTTTGAATTATCAGTCAGCTGTGCAGTATTTGCGAGCGTCTCAGCAATGTCGTGATATCAATGATATTGGTGCTTGCGAAGTGTTTATTGGATTTTGCACAATGACTTGTGCGGCTTTTCGGGCTGTGGGTTAAAGTGAGCGCATTGAGCACAGCTATAGGACGTACAAGGATTTGAGAAGCCGCCTATAAGAATATTATGTTTGTTGTATGCCTACCTGCAGAATGCAATACAACTATTTTTGAGACTCACGAAACACGACGAATAAGGCAATAATAGACCCCTCGATATTTATCCGTAACTCGCCATCTTTCTTGTTGTGCCTGTGAAGCTGTCTGATACTTCGATGCGTTTCATATTAATGTTCATAGTTGGTTCGACTTTTTTAAGACGCGCTATGTCACTGGCGATGCGCTTACAGCCTAAAAACAAAATGCCATCGAGTGGTGTTATGACTTCTCTAGCCTTGAGGCAATCAACGAGAGAAGTGCTTGATAGTGGTGTTTTTATCCCATCTACGTAGCGGGTTGCCACAAACTCATTCGTATAGCGGATTTCTCTTGGCAACATTTGTTCGCTTTTGGCGTAAATCATCCCGCTTTGTTTACCATTAATGACGCGATGTTCTTTATACACTCGGGTTTCTTCAGCGATGGTGGCCATGGCTTGTGGTGCTCGGGTGATAAGTAAGCGAAAAGGCAGATCTTCACTTGTGATGTAATCGACAAGGTTAAACGCTAATCTTGCTCTCGCGACTTCCCCGAGTGGTTTGTCACGACAGATTTGTCGAACCTGACCCCACTGACTGGTCAGGCGAGCGCTTTCTTTATCGCTTCTAACTTTAACTTGCTGAATGTCATAGTGAATGGTCTTTGCCATGGTTGACTTGCCTTCCGCTTTTTCGTCGAATTCCAACTTAACATTATGTTTTTATAACACATTAAAACAGTTATCCACAAAAATTGGGCGTAACCTGTGTGAAAATCAGTCAAGCTTAATATTCGATTTGCAACCGTCTGCATAAAGGCGTAGTCTGATGGTAATTTAACCGTATTGAGTCAAAAGAGGCTGTAATGTTAGCATTCTTGAAAAAATGGCGTCAGGCATACCGAGATGAGAAAGGTGATCGTCTGCATGCTGAAGTGGAAGTTGAGCGTAATGCACTTCTTAGTAGTACAACTATGTCATTTGAAGAGGTGAATGAAGCTTTAGTTACAGAACTTTCAGCTGATAAAACTTTAAATGTTTGGGCTAATACAGAAAAAGAGCATTACGATGAATATTGGGTTCATAACTATGACAATCGCTAAGATTGCCATAGTTATTTTTTGATTACTTTTTCATTGAATTAGCAACAGCGCTTCTAGCGTAATCAAAACCTCTCTGAGTTGTTTTATTTACGTTTTCCAGTGCACTATCCATCGACACCCCATTCACGCGATAACTCGCGTAACCTAATACCCCAAACCATATCGCGGGCACCACCACGTAAAACGTGATCATCACAAACGCTAATATCGAATCATCCATGCTGTTGATCGTACCGGTTATCGGATTAAAG
Organism: Vibrio sp. 10N.261.55.C5; assembly: GCF_041470505.1. NCBI lineage: Bacteria > Pseudomonadati > Pseudomonadota > Gammaproteobacteria > Vibrionales > Vibrionaceae > Vibrio > Vibrio sp. 10N.261.55.C5. The sequence continues at coordinate 80,996 of NZ_JBFRMS010000024.1, read as the reverse complement.
TTGTCATGCATGGAATACACCGCCTCCAACAGCTTACTGTCCAGACTTCGACACAACTCCCACCAAAACGTCAAGAACAACAACCCTGTATAAGAGAGTGACAACGACATCAGCGTCATCATCGAATAGTTGCTGACCGTTAAGACAATCGGACTCGCAATCACCACCACAATGAGCAGCAAAGACTGCAGCATCGGCATCGCTTCTCGCACAATGAAGTAAGCGGGACCGGTGAAGATATGCCCAATTTGTAATCCTGCCCAGCCAGCCGCGCTATTCCATACTTCTCTGACTTGGTGATCGAGGGACTTATCAAGCACCTGGCCATAGCCACGAACAATGCGTCCACTGGTCGATTGATTTTCAACACTCAACACGCGCTGAACCAGCATGTTCGCCTTATCGGCCGGTGTGACTTCAGAGCCCATGATTTTTGAGAAAAAGCCATCATAGTCCAACACGTCATGAATCAATTCAGGGTTGGTGTCTTCAATGTGATTGAACAAGCGCCACAACAAGCCGGCGCGTTGGCCATCACTGCGACCGCCTTGAGTACTGTCCCACCATTCGTCACACATAGGATACGCGGCGCTGGTATCAACCGCTGTTCGGCGATACTTCTGTTGCACCGGATCGTCTCGCTCTGCGTTGTAAGGGAAGTTGAACACAATCTTTTCAGCTTGTAAGCCATTATAGGTGGTTTCTGGCGCGGCCAGATTATAACCAAGGAAATAAGAGCCTCCAATCCAATTGGCATTATCAAAGTCGTTTTGAGTGACTCGCTCTTTACGCGCGGCCGCCTTCATCATCAGACGCGCTCGCGTATAACACTGCTCGTAGAAGTCTTGAGTTTCTTGTCTGAGCTGTTCACTCTTAATGTCGATTTGAGAGAGTTTCAACATGCTGCGTTCGACGTCGTAGTGACACGGCACCGAGGAGACCGCCGCATTGGTCAATCCTTGCGAAATACTGTGCCAGAGCACCCACCATATCGGGGCATGAACCAATTCCCCATTTAACGAGCTTTGGTCGCTGTTAGTCGCCCCGCTGCTGATACCTACGCCGCACGATTCGCTGGCGTTTTGGTCCATGACGAGCGTGTTGACGTTCACCGGGTACATGGGGATGACCGCAAAAAAGCACACTAATCCGGCCAACATCAGTTTGACCTCGGTGCGGTTCATGCTGAGCAGGCCTTTGTTGCCCTCGTCTTCGCCTTCTTGAGCCACATCAAACCACACTTGGAACACAATGACGGCCAACATAAAGACAATCAGTCCGGTTTGATTCAATATCATGAATATTTTGCCGGAGATTTGCCAGCTGGTCAGCGTCAGCAAGACGGACAGTGGATCGTTGACTACCATGAGAAGGCTCCTAAATTGACGTATTGGGTGAGTAAGATGAGTTCGTTGAGCATAAGAACCAGCGCGATACCAAAGGCATAGCGCTTAGCGCGCCACAGCGCGAGGCCGTAAACGGCCGCTCGTAGAGTGACCATGTACCAGGCGTATGCGCTGCTTGATAGCGTGTCCCCGTCCAGTGAAAAAGCCAGTGCGCTGGCGACGAGCAAGCACAAAAGGAGCGTGATGACGTGACGGCTTCGGCGCCACCGATTTTGAGGTCGGGCTGTTGATATGTTCATTTATTCTTCTCCATTGTTGTTATATCGGTCTTTGTCTAAAAAGACCGAGTCGGATTTAGGGGTTTGCGGGATAACTTGTGGTCTTTGGTAGCGGTAGTCATCCACCACCGCTTGGGCGGTGCGGGTGCCTATTTGTTGTCTGACCTCGGCTTCGTAGCGCAGCATGTCAATCTCGCGCTCAAGGCGAGCAATTGAGTTGTCGATGTCTTTTTGAGCCGTGGCGTGCTGAGCAATATTGACTTCGTATTTACCGGTGAGCAGCGCGCGGCGCGCGTACAGGGCTTTTTCAATCGCTTGAGAAAGCGCGAGCTCACTGGCAATGCGTGATACGGTGTTGTTGTCCACTTCTCGCTCGGTCAGCGCTTCAATCAGTGTTTTAGGGAAGTGTTCGGTCTCTTTGTTCTCTGCGACGGCGCCTCGAAGTTCACTTTCCAGCGCGGTGCTCACCTCTGTGACTTCTTGAGATAGACCAATCCCTGGTGTAGCTTCGGTTCGGCTTTTGTCCATGCCGGTCTGCACCGACTGGCTACCAATCACTTGAGACACCCACTCACTCATTGTCTCTTCACTGTCCCAATAGCGATAAAGGCCTTGGTGGCTCTCTTTTTGCGATTCATCAGACAATAAGGTGAAGCCGGCGCGCGTCGCATCCGTGGTGGCGTTGATGGCCGGTTGGTTGCGACCGCCGTATTTGGCGCCGCCCACCCAAGTCACCCCAGAGTCGCCCATGTCGTCTTGCACTTCTTGTTTGGCTCTGACGGCGTCGCCACTTTTTACGGCATTGGTCCATGCCTGGGCGCGGGCAAGCGTTGCGTAAGCCTTATCGGTGTTCATCTCACCCATGGTGTCGACCATGGCCTCACACGAGCTGCTGGCGTCGTCAAAATCGAACTTGCCTTGCAGTACGCCGTTGGTCATCAAATCGTAAAGCCCAGGGTCTTTTTTCTGCAGGTAGTAGCCTGGCAGGCTCAGCACTGCTGAGGTGGCATTGGTGAGCATGTCGCCCATCATGTCCTGAAACCCTTCTGTCACGCCGTTGAGCTGATTTTCAACAGTGACCGATGGGTCTAACATCCCGCACTGCAGGTTCATGTCCCAACCGACGCCAAGGGCGGTGGGGCTGATGCGCTCTTGTCTGGCGGGCAATGCAATGACTGGCCCGCCGCCTAAGGTGTAGTGAAGAACGCTGTCGTTGTCGGCTTTAAGGTTCACGTTCGTTCCTATCGAACTGTGTGCGCTGGCGCTCATCAATAGGGGGAGCAGTAACGCCGCTTTGAGCGGCCAAGTATGGGTCATCATTATTCTCCAAAGTGGGCAATCAGCGTGCTACCACGACGCTGGCAGCCTTTGTATAGGCGCCACGCAGCCCAGACGTACTGGTCGTCTGAGGCGATGTGCGGTGCGTAAGGGTCGTAAGGCGTTAAGCTGTCATCAAACTGTGGCCAGACATACGCATCGGTTTGGGCGATGGGTGAGAGCATTTGCCAAGCGGTGTCCTCGTTATTGGGTTTAACGGGCCCCGGCGGCCAAAAGCCTGGGTACGGCGTTGGGACGAAGGGTTGATACACACGGCCTTCGCCGATTCGGGTCACCACATGCAGCGCGCGAAAGGCGGTGAGTGCTGCGGCTTTAAACGAATGACGCTGCAAGACAAAGCCGCCACGCGGATAGATGTCCCCAAAGTTACCAAGCGCATCGGTTAGAGGGTTCCACGTTTGAGTGGACAGCATGTCCGGCAAGTTGTAGCGCCAACCGAGCGGGTCAAGGCTTGATAAATAATGCGGCATGAGCGGCGTCGCTTGACTTGAGAGTGAGTAGCCAAAACTTGCGAGCAGTGAGAAAATCGTCTGCCCGCCTGGGTGGCCGATGACGTCGCTGTTGTAAAAACGCATCGAGGTGTTATCTAGGCCTTGCACGCTGCGACGCGCGCTGTGGCCACCGTTCTCTGAATAGGCATTGTCTGGCGCCATCCAAGCGGTGGTTTGCCAGGGCGCCTCACCGGTTTCGGGGTAGCTCATCACCACAAAGTCGGGCAAGCGGTGTTTGACCTTAATCGAAGTGTCGGTGGAGCATCCCGCCGGGGTGCAGGTCATCCACACGCACGCCCCAATCACTTCGTAATCCAGGCACTCCGGGCAGGCTGCGCTGGCGATGACCTCGGCGGTGGTGACCTCCTGACTTATGGCAGAGGTCGCGCACAGACATGAGCCTAGAATGCTCAAACCTAGCCCTCGCTTGAGTGATTTGTGTATGAGTAAGGTGAGGCTCATCTTATTCCTCTCCCAGATAGTCAAGCCGGGCTTGTTCGATGTCTTTGGCCTTGATCAGCGCCGCATCGAGCTCACTGATGCCGTGCAAGTCCATGAGGGTTTGGCGTTTTCTTTTCGCTGGACCATCGGTTTCACCCAGTGCCAGGTAGAGCGCAGGCGGGACAATGCAAAAGCGCTGCATTAGTGTGTTGTCCATCCCGGTGATGACGCCTTCTTTGTACTTGTGCTTTTCCGATTGCATCGAGCGAATGAGATTTTTCTCGGCCTCGGAGAGTTTTTTAAACGATTCAAGGTGACTGAGTTCGTCCTCTGGCATGTTGAGCATCACCCACCACTCAGCGTTGTTGAGCATCTTGCGGGCAATGGCCGGAAAATCGGCCAAATCTTGCGTCGCCAACCAAAACCACGCACTGAGTTTTCGCCACATCTTGACGATTTTGACGGCGTAAGGCGCGAGTAGCTCATTGGTGACAATCAGGTGCGCTTCATCGGTCAGGGTGACAATGTCACGCCCTGAGTATTGGTCACGCTCAGCAATCCCGTTGATGCGGTTAATCAAAGAGATGTACGCGGCGGCCATTTGCGCTTCATACCCGGTTTTTGCGTAGAGGCCTAGGTCAATGATGGTCACATCCGCTTCGGGCCAGTGCTCGGCTTCTTGGTTGAAGATTTGCCCTTCTAGACCATCGCAGAAAAAGGCCATCGCTTCGCTCATTAGGCGTGCGCGTGCTTGGCGGGGCTCAGGTCTATTAGGATCTTGACTAAAACGCTCTAGCGCGTCTTTGATGTGCTCTGGGCGCACTTGCTCGCCCGTGGGATGGCAATGCTCTGCGGCTTCTTTAATTGCATCACGCACCATCGACGAGTCGGCGCGGCGATAATCGTCCATCTCGCGCTGCTCACCCCCGGTGATCATCAGCCGTGCCATGATTTCCAGCTCGCCTAAGATGTCCCGCGCTTCATCGTCTGGCGAATCGCTGTCATTAAGATGTTCAATGTCCAACGCTTTCTCGTCACTGACGTGAGGCACGGCTTGGCCGACCAAGTGTTTGGCATCGGCAAACGGCGCCATAAGGCCTTTAGAATGAGCGCTCACCTGAACGCGGTTGACCGATAGCCCCAAACGTTCACAGTACTGTCCCAGCAACCCAAAACTGTTGCCAGCTTCGATGATGAACAGCCTTGGGCGATGAATCGCCAGCAGGCGTAAACACATGCCCACTAAGGTCGCGGATTTGCCTGAGCCAGAGGGCCCAAATAGATTGAGGTGCGCATTAGAGAGTTGGTCTCTCAGCGGATCGACGCCGAAGAGCTCTCCGCCTCGGTTGAAAAATTGGAAAGCTTCACTACCGGTGCCGGTTGCGCGGCCAAACAAAGGAGAGAGCGAGAGCATGTCTTCCAGCCACACCCAGCCGCAGTACCACAGTTTGTCGTCGTGCTCAGGATGGTAGTTCATCGGCAGCCAGCGAAGGTAACTGTCCAGTGGGGACTCTTGGTCGCTGTTTTTGACAAAGCGCAGCGACAGATCGCGATTGTTGAATATTGCGCGCAGCGACTCTGTGCGGCCTTCTATTTCACTGACGCTCTCCCCTTGCACGTAGAACGCCAGTTGACCGCGCCACAGTGGATGCTTTTCAACTAGGGTGGTAAAGCTGTCGCAGGTATCTCGAATGACTTCTAATTCCGTTTCTTCCCCCACCGCCGCTTCTCGAACGGTGCGAAGGCGCGCTCTGGCCTGCGCCTTACTTTGCGCGACTAAGGTCATGGCCATCATGGTGCCGGTGGGCAACTCATCGAACAGGACGTGTTGTGGGCGCTTTTCGCCTTTGTCGATGGCTTCATCCCCGATGACCTCCCCAAACACGGCGCCCGCTAAAAAGGTCTCATTATCCCAAGTGTCGAGCTCCATCACGCGTGTGGCGATGGGCTTCTCCCCCTCAAACCACCATAAGCCGTTTTCAACGTCTGAGCGCACCCCACTTCTTAGCAGTCGCTCGGAGAAATCTTGGTCAATAAAGCTGCGGGGCGGGCGGTAACGCAGGGTTTCGCCCGCAATGCCAGAGGGATTAAAAAAGGGACTCAGCCAAGCGTGAATGCTTTCGCCTGAGCTGGCCTTGATGCCGATGCCTAAATCTTTGAATGTACTCGGAGATAACAGTCGGCGCCTTAGACTTTTTAAGGTGCGAAGGTTGGTTTTTTGCAGTGTTTCACTGGCGTCTTCGGGGAGCCAGCGATAAATAGCGAGACGAACTTGACGCTCGCGGGCGCGCCACGGACGACCGTCCACCGCAAAGATACCTTGCTCTCGCCCTATCAGTTCGAAATGGCGGCGGTCTTCATCGAGCACCGCGCGGGTGAATGCATCATCAACGCGCGCACTGTTGAGTAACTTCTCATGGGCATCCTCAAATCGGTCGACATCACGGGCAAACAACTGCACCACCCACGGGTTGTCTTCGTCAATCAAGGCGGTGAGGGTGTGCGCGACACTTGAGACCACCCGCTCAAGCTGCGCTTGTGTTTTGTCTTCCGTAACCAGCGGCGTAATGTCAAAAAACAGACCCATCGAACGACCGTCTTCCAGTTGCACCAGACCTTTATCGCTGATTTCAATCCAAGGCAGTTTGGCCGCAAACGACGGTGGCACGCTGTAATCGATGGCTGGGGCTTCCAACTCTTTGCCTTCGGTAAAAAAGTGGGTGATGGCATGACGCATTTTTTTCAACATTACCAACGCTCCTTGGGCAGATTAGCCGGACTGTCCTGGGGCGCGGCGTAATGCACGCGCTCATACAAGGGAAAGACGGTGCTGTATCCAGGCACCGGCAGTGCGCCCGATTGATGCGGCAGAACATAGAGCACCACATCGGGATTGGGTAGCCTTGGAAAAACGTTGGTCGCTTCACGCCAGCTGTCTCGGGTGTAGTCGCTTTGGCGCTGCGCCAAAGTGGTCATATCGAGCGGCATACGCAGCTCGCCTTGCGTTTGGCTAAGCGAATCAGCATTGGCTCCGCCGCCTGACATTTGGTTTTGCCACACTTGCTCGGAGTTGGTTTGAGGATTGGGTAAGGTGTCGTCTTGCGACGTTGAGCAGCCCAGTAATCCGAGCAGGCTCATCGCGCTGATAAGGTTACGGTAATTCATACGTCGCTCCTTGGGTTTGAGTGTCGTAACGCACGCGAACAGGGATAGTGGGGGCGCGCAGTGTCACGGGTTGTCGAAGGTGAATGCTGGCCTTAGTACCGGGCGGGGTGTACACCACATCAAAGCTTGAGCCCATGCGCGCCTCAATAAACTCTGAAACGGTGCCTGTGAACGCTGCTGCAGACTCAGCGGCCGCATTCTTCGCCGCGTTGCCCGTCAACGATGAGGTGCTGGTTGAACCATCCACCGAAATGGTCTGCTGTGAAATCGCCACCGCATTGGCCGCTGCAGAAGCGGCGTCAAGTAATCCTTTGGTGGTGAGGTATTCAGGTGCATTCGAGATGCGCTCCCCGGTTAAGCATGGATTGCCGTTGGGGTCGGCCAGAAAACCCAAATCAGTGGTTTTAATCGATGAACCATCGAAACCTGAATCCACCGCCTCCTCGCCTTCTGGGTAAGAGAGTATCGAGCCATCGGCGCGAATAAAATCAATGGATTCGACTACGCCGCGCACACAAGACAAACTCCAGTCGCCGGTGACCGTGCCCGTCACGATGGCACCTTGGACATCCGGCAGGGTAAACCCGCTGGCCATCAGGTTCTTACGCCCTAAAATCATCGAAAACGGATAAGGGTCGGTGACCTGGCCGTTCAGGGGAATACGCCCCATCAGCGCGGTCATGCTGACCGCATCGGCCAGCATGGTGCCGCGATGCAGGGTGTACACTGGCATTCCGTCTTGTTGATTGGCATCAAATCGGCCCGTCTGGCTGGTAAACGCGTCATCTGCTGCGCCCAGTGCGTTTTTGACCGCTTGGGTGGCAGGGGTTATCCAGTTGCCTTCTTTGTCTTGAGTCGCATCCAGCGGCTCAGTCCAAATCCAGTTGTCTTGAGCTACGCCCTGAGCCTCAAAGGATGGGTGATAGCCGCCCGGCGCCGTGCCCACGGCCAGTCCCTCGCGCCCTGAATCAATGCCAAGGTCGTCATAAGATACATCTATCACCTCACGCATTGGCGCTTGACGCACCTTGAGGTGGTCTCGGCTTTGACTGACTTTCTCTTCAATGGTGCTTAACGACGAATTGAGCCTTTGGGCAAGCTGACTTAATTGGGTTTCAAGGGCTTTCACTTGTTCACTGTTTTGGGCTTGCTGATTTTCAACCTGAAGCTGCGTTTGCTTTAACGCGTCCGAGAGGGCTTTCTTTTCGGCTTCACTTTTTGAGTACGCGGCATTGAGCGTTCGAATGGTGTCGGTTGGGCTGTCATCAAACGCCTGCAGCACTTGCGCTTGGGTTTGTGACGTCGTCACGCTGACCGGGGTAGTGTCGTCGGCGGGCTCAACGTTGGCTTCAATGTCTGACGGCTTTAAGACCGCGATGACCAACACCGCGATAAAGCCGGTCGCACCGATAAGCGCGGCCATTTTAATGACGGGGTTTCCTTTATTTAACATCGCTACTCCCCTCCATGGCTAGGTAATAGGTATCCTGCCAGGGGCCCTGGCGTGACAATAAAGGCGGTCGCTTGGGCGGTGGGTGAGCCTGCGTTCCCGATTTCTGGGTGGGAAAAGCTCACTGCGCAGCGCAGTGCAAAGCAGCGAGGACTGAGAGTAACGAGTCTTGGGTCGAGGGTTTCACGCTTTGATGCCTTATTGGTTAGACTCACGGCGGTCACGACTTGATCGCCCAATTGCCAGGCCGCAATGGGCTTGGCATTCACTCGCCACTGACTGAACGCGCTCAGGCTGATATCACGAGGCAGTCCCATGGGCGCTCGCACTACGCCAGATAAAGACTCAATGGCGTGCGATGGACTGTAGAGGTTTTGCATGGCATAGCGCACCAACAAGGCTTGCGGCGCCATCTTCAATTGTGAACGATGTGACTCGTTTGCAGCGCGACTCAAGTTATTACCCTCTTCCTCACCACCTGGTAAAACAATGTCAATCTGCGGCGGGGTAACCACGCCCGCTTTGGCGCTGACATCGAGCATTAAGCGCAATCCATCACTCAGGCGCATCACTTGAAGGCGAGTTGAGTCAAAAGGCTCGGTGGTTGTGAGGTAAACTCGCCCTGCCAGTGAGGTCATGGACAGGTAAGGCGTTAAATGCGCCGGTTGCGCGACGCGCACGTCGCTGCCCAAGGTCAGGGTGGTCTCTTGCCCTGGCGTGAGCACCACTTGCAGCGGGACGCCCTGCCACTCCATGGCGCGAGGCGTACTGGCCTGAGCATTGGTATGAGTCATCAGACTCAGCAGCAGTATCCACCACAGTTCCCCATGTCTTTTCATCAGCGTTCGCATCATTGCTCTTTCTCCTGCGTTTCATTGAATTGAATCTCTCTTGCTGGGCCATCAAAACAATCAATGGCGAGCTTCCAAGGGTTGCGCTCGGCGTCAATGTCGTAACGCACAATGCGCAGTGGCCAGCGGATGAAGTTATGTTTGACTAACGTGCCATCCACGTACTCTTTGAGCTCTAAATCGGCTTGTACCGTCCAGCTGTCTCGGCTGTGCGTGGTGACGCGCCAATCTGAAAAGCCGTAACCGGGAATGGGCGCGAGACTGCGCTCTCGCCCCGACAACTCCCCTGTGCGCCGTTTGTTTTGAAAGTCTTGTGTTAAGACCTTTTTGCAACTGGGCGTGAGGTAATCGGTGTAACGATGCAGGTTCTCGTTGTATTGCTGATTGCCATCACTGGGCCAGCGGTTAATCAGTCCAAATAGATTGACGGCAAAGTCATACACATTGGGCTTAGGCACTTCCCACCACGGGCGTGAGGAGCCTGAGCTTAAATCGGGCGGCGTGTGCACCGTGATGTCTTGGCCGGCTTGATACCAGCCCCAAGTGGTGACCAATGCGAGGGTGCTCATCATGGCGAGGGCGCCGCGTAGCGAGCGAATGTGACTGTCTCGCCCACTCAATGAGGCGCGAAATCGACTTTTCGGTGGTTGACTCATGTTTTCTCCTTATCAGCCGATGCGTTTGCAGGCAAAGCGGCGCGCATCAATGTGATAGCGCTCTGGGTGAAACCAGCGCTCAAAGCGTTTGCTGGCGTAATGTTGGCAATGGTGCGTTTTGATGCGGCTGAGCTTTCGCATGAGGCTTTTGGGCAGTGCAAAAGCGCCGAGCGCCCCGAGCAGTAAAGCGGTAAACAAAATGAGCAGCGCGCCAAACGCCCAGTACAGCGTCAACCCCAGCAATCCGGTAAGGGTCATGCACACCAGGACCAGCAGCCCCATCTCGCCCATCGAGAGACCTTTATAAAAAGGCGGCATGACGTTTAAGGTTGAAGCGCAGCGCATTACACGCCCTCCAAAATATCAAGGCCGTAGTTGAGCCCCCATACCGACAGCAGCAAAAGCACAGCGCCAATCACGCCGTCACTGAGCAGGTCTTTTTTGGTGGCCTGTTTCTCTTTGATTTTGCTGAACACGTCCCAGATGTGCCCCAGGAAATAGACAAAGCAAAAGGCAATAAAAATGCCACCACCGTAGAGCAAGATGTCGTAGGCATAGGCGTAAATGAGCTCTAAGATGTTGTCACTGCCGCCCTGAGACGGGGTATTGTTGGTGGGGATGCCCGCCATCGCGCTCAGACTGTGCAGCCAAGTGACGACAAAAAGAAAAAACGCTCGAAGTTGGATCATGTTGCGACTCCGTAATATAAAAACCATTGCAGGATGAGAAAGATAAACACGGCGCGAAAGACCAAGCGGCGAAACACCTCTTTGGTCACTTTTTTGTTTTTCATGCCGCGAAAGCCGCTCCAGTACACCCACAGCATCCAGAGCATCAGCAAGGCACTGGTGAGTCCGGCCAACACCAATGCCAGCGTGTTGGCCTCAAATCCGGCGCCATGCTCGAAGGCTAAAAGGGGATCATTCATGAGACGCCTGCGAAAGGTAGTCGCCGCCCAGTGGGGTGACAGGCTTTGGCGCGCTGCGCTCAGGGCGTAAATAGGCATCGATGCCTGCTTGAAGGGTGCGGATATCTAGGCGCAGCGCATCGTAATCAAACTGACGTGCGGCGCGATAATCGGCTTCGCGCTCAGCGCGTGTGATGAGGTAGTCGAGGGTGTTGAGCTGAGAAGAGACCAACGCCAGCTCTCGCTGCTCGGTATCGACGTCGGCATACAGGTTAGGACTGAGCACGCTCAGACAGAATAAAAGTGGCCATTTCACGGTGTTGACTCCTAATTAGAAAGACGTCAACACGCTAGCAAAAAGGCAATAGAAAATACTCGATAGAAATACATTGGTGGATGTATTTTTAACGAGTATTAATTTTTAAAATTATGATACAATTTTAAAAGGATTTATTCAGGCGTCAGTCTGGGGTAAATCTTTAGAGGTACTTCTTATAACTCGCCACACTGGTGCGAACCAGTAACCCTGTCATGCCTGCTGCAGGCAACAACACTAAGGTCGGAGATAGGGGCCAAATCCCAGGAATGAACAGCCATAAGTAACCGGCCCCGATCATGGTCATAGAGACGGCTCGGCGCGCGTAGTAATGCGTGGTTTCGGTTTCACGCCCGACAAAGGCGGTGCGCCGCTGACGAGAGATCAGCCCATCGAATGCCCCGAGAAAGCTCGCCAGTAAGAACAAAGGCCAACTAAAGAAAAGCAGCGCGACGCGAACAAACAGCGCAAGGGTGACATACACCACGCCGTGCCAATACTCGTTCGCGAAAGCCAATGCCCCATCAAACTCAATACTGAGCAGTGTCTCGATGCGTTGACTCAGCGCATTCACTAATCCCATCACCTTCGCCGCCAGATGCGGCTGATCGCTTTGCAGCAAAGTGATGTGCTCAACTAACACGGCTTTGGCGTGTTGCCCCGTCACTTGTCCCCAAAGTGGCGCGAACCACTCGATCAAGATCAATAGCACCCATATCCAAAAAAGATGCCCCAAAGCCACAAAAGGCAGGCCATACCAAGGCGTCGGCTCCTCGCGCTTTACGGGTGGGTTTGGTGTTTTTTCTGCCACAAGACCTCCGAGGCTCTACTGGGCTTTTGATGCCCCACGCATGGCGAGCATGGCTGTGATATTTAAGACAGCGACATGGTCGTCATCCTTTAATGCTTTCTTTCTCATTGAGCGCAAATCATCGACGCTGCATACCTCACTGTCCCACCAAGCAGTGTCTTCACACTCATGGAGCCTCAATGCCATGGCGCATTTTGATGCAATGAGTAATTGGAGGTTGGCAAAATGCGCGCCGTCCTCACTTATTTTTGCGTCAATGTCACTGTCTAAAACAAGCGCCATACAAGCCCTGAAATAATCATGAGAGGGTGTTATTGATGGCATTGTCTTTCTCCTTACTGTTGGTGTTTTCTTCATCGAGCCCAAGGTAGGCATTATTCATCCAGCTGTTGAACTGCTCGGTGTCGTGCAGCCAATCGTGCGTACTTTTGACCGATTGGCTTTTTTGGAGCATCCCATCTACTAAGGCTTGGATGTCCTCTGGCAGTTCGAGGTCGCCTTCATTGCCCGGCAATGGAAAGCGAAGCTTCCAAATCTTGGCGCCTTCGAGCTCAGCGTAGGCTTGGCCAATGGGTAAATTGGTGATGTCGTTATCGCTGACCAGTAGCACCTCTTTGTTTTGCAAAGTGTCTTTATTGCTTGAATGAAACCCGGTCTGACTGCCGGGCGCATCACTGGCGCCCGTATCGGGCACAATGTCTTTGATGGTCACGGTTGCCATGCGGGAGGTGAGGATTTGCGCGGTCTTTTGCTCGCGAACCCGAAGGCATATCAAGCTGTTGAAGTTACCTTTGGTTTGCGCCGCTTTTGCAGGCGAGCCTAGGCGCGCTTCAATATCGGATTCGGTTTGCGTGTAGGCGGTGACGACAAATTTAGCGCCGCGTGCTTTGTTGAGGATAGGAATGAACTCATCGCCAATCAGCTCATTAAATTCATCGGCGTGTATCATGATGTTGCGCGGCTTGACCTTGGTAAAGCCCGGCGCGTTACCAAACTTATAAATCTCCCCCGCCAGAGAGCACAGGTCAGCAAACATGGAGTTACCGAACGCTGCTGCCACCGTGGTATCAGAAAGCGCATCCAACCCTACGTACACCACGCCCCCTTGCATGATGACCTCGCGCCAATCGATGATGGGCCGCTCATCGGCGGGCGTATGTACCGGTGAGATGATTTCAGCGGTCTTACCCGTACCGAGCTTTTCAAGCAAGGGCAGTAAGGAGGCCACAATTTTATCAAAATAGGTTTTGTCGTACTGGATGGCGCTTCGAAGTCCGGCCAGTACATCGTCTGCAGCGGGGTGCGCGCCAAAATACATTTCAAGGGCGACCACGCGAGCGCTGCGCCCCTGCAGATGACGCGGGGTGTTTTTTTCGTTGACGTTACTCTCAAGCGCGGTCACCAACTCTGCGGCTTTTGGGTGATAAGACGGCAGCTTTTTCACGCAGTAGTCAACATACAGCTCATCAATGGCGGTCACATAACGTTGAATAGCGGCCATATCGGGCTTTTTGCCGAGCGCGTCCAGCGCCCTTGCGATGATATTGACAAATCGCCACGCAAACTGTTTGAACGCGGCACTGTTGCCGCCGCCGTCGAGCTGGCCAGAAACGCGGGTCGCAACTTCCGTAATACGGCCAAAGCGCCCTACCGGTGAGTAGCGTCCACTTTGGTCCGAATACCCTAAGTGTAAGATATAAAACTCATCGAGGCGCCCCGCTCGCAGGCACTCGATGTACATGCGAAGCAGCATGTCGGCGTCCCCTTTAGGGTCAAACATCAACACCACATCGCCACGGCGGATATCTTGCGTCACCAAGAGTTCAGCGAGGCGCGTTTTACCGACCCCTGTGGTGCCAAGCACTAAGGTGTGCCCCGCTCTTGCGCTGCTCGGCAATAAACAATCGACCTCTTCATCAAGGCCGATGCCGTGCATTCGAGAGTCGCCCCCCACCGGGGGTAAAGGTTTCACCGGGTTGATGGCACTAAGAAAGGTGTTAATGATACCCCAGCCTTTACCAACCCTGGCTATCACACGTTTCCCAGACCAAAAGCGCTCTATCCACCGACCTTCGTGTTTGGCTTCCATGGTGCGCGCAAAGCGATAAAGTTTAGACGGTGTGACGTAGCGCTCTGCCCAGATTTGACGTGTATCATAAAGGCGCTGAGCATGGCGAGGCAGGACTAGAAAGCCTTTCCCGAGAAAGAGTTTATTTTGATACACCGGCATGTCATCGGAGTTCATCGCCCAATAGGGCATGCGAAGTAATCGCTTGCGATACCCGAGCACGGAAAGCCCTTGTTTTAGGCGAATCAGCGCGCACAAGCCAAGGCAAAAACCGAGCGGGTGCGCGAAAACAGGGGCCAGCATGAACACTTGCGGGGCGATGACCACCACGATAGCGGCCATGCTAAACATGGCCGCGCTCAGCAGCTCATCAGCAGGGCGAAGCAGACCTTCGGCGTAACCACTCATTGCAGGGTCTCATCGTCTAACGTCATCCCCCACTCTCGCTGCCAGGCGCAGCGCTCTTCGAGGATTTCAATGCGGCGCTTGACTTGATGCGTCACTTTGTCTTTATTACTTCTCTTTTTAGCTGGCGGTAGCTCAAGACTCTTTGGAGGTAAGCAGCGCTGGGCAAAGGGGTTATCACTGTTAATGCTCATCACCTTCTCCTTGAGATTTTAATAACATCATCAAAGCGTGCTCTGGGCTCACGTTGTGCGTCTGGCTTTGCTGGGCGAGCGCCAGAATCACCGGCGCTAGTGCCTTACTCTCTAGCACTTGATGGGTGGTTTTAATCGCGTGTTGAATATCCGAATAAGATAAAGCGTGCGTAGGCATAAGCGCTGTCCTCATTAAAAGTCGTGAATATGATTATTGTTTGAGCTCACCGCGCTCGATGAGTGCCGGGTAGTGGCGAAGGCCAAAAGCGGCGGCAAAGTCACGGCCTGCCACAGGGTAGAGTGTTAAGTTATAGCGCTTAAACCGCTGCCACCCCGCCTTCGTCTGCACATTGACGACCATCCCCATGGCGCCAATGCTCGCTAGATAGTCCCGCTTAGCACTGAGCCAGTGATGGGATAAAGCGTCATCCCCAACGATAAACAAAGGCGTGCTCACGCTTTGTTTGAGCGTGCGTCGTTCCACCTTGCCAGGGGTTAACTGCGGCGTACTCACCGGCACCATGCCTTGCAATAAATCCGCGGCCGATAAGGCGTGACTACTGAGCAGAAAGAGTAGAGTGATGAGTGTTAATCGGCGATTCATGACGAGGGACTCCATTGTTGTAAGTGACGGGCAAAGGTGGCTTCATAGCGCCGAGCCGGCTCGCCCCCACCGGGCCTGTGAAAATATCCGGCCGCTTTTACCCAACTGCCGTGTTTGCGCATGCCTTCGTTGAGCAAGACCGCGGCGTGATTGAGGTTCACCGTAGGGTCGAAGACCTCACACGGGCGGTTAAAGTGATCTTTTTGCCAGCGCCAGTTTTGCTGCGTGAGGCCAATATCCACCATCTGTGTGTGTTTCAAAAAGCCATGCAGCGCCTGGCACGCTTCAGGGTACGTCGCGTAGAAATAGGATTGACCTTTGACATTGAGCGTCCAAGGCCAAGGGCGAACTGCGCCGCTTTGCAACTGGGTTTTGCTTTCGCCGAGCGCCAAGGAATATAGGACGCTCGCGGGAATGCCGTGCTGGGCGGCGACCTTCTGATACAGCGGCGGAATAGCCGCCTGAGCGCTGAAACACCACAGGCTTATGATTAAGGCAACGCCACGACCGACCATTGGCCTTCCCCTTGCTCTGAAATGGCCACGGGCACAGGTTTGCCTTTAGCCAGGGTCATCCATAAGGCGCGCGTGTCGTGATTTAACGTTATCCACTGTTTTTCGACATCGCTATGGCGCACTCCAGCCACTGAGGCCCATGCTTGCAGCTCTGCGTTATTCCCCCCGAGCATATACACGTCCACGGCCACGCCATGAGAGCGCCATTGTTTAAGCGCATCCACACAGGTGTCGCACTTGGCGCGAACAAACAGGGCGACGCGCTCTGGCAATCGTGGCCCTATCGGCTTCAAGTTAGGATAGAGCCGCGCCCACGCGGCGCGATACGCCACTTCCAGCGCCAACAAGCCATCGGTACGCTCTTTATCAAACGCGACCAAACGCTCAGCCAAACGCGCACGTTCAGTATCACTGCGCGCAAACTGAGCTAAGACTTCTAGGGGACTCGCTTCTTGCATGTCATAGGTGAGTGGGCTTTGCATTAATTGCTCATAGCGCGCCCAGTCCGCTTGACTTAACTGCCAATATTGAGCGTCTTGCGAGACACTCAGCGAGCGGGATTGGTTATGTTCAATGGCGGTTTGTGATGCCTGATTGCGCTCAAGCTCTGTTGCCCCTACCGCGACAATTGGCAAGAACGCGCACATTCCCCATAAAATGAAAACCTTCATATTTACCCCTCCCCGACCGTTAACGTTGTACGTTGGCCTTTGTAGAGCGCCTCGATGTGGTGGTCATTAACGGCGGTGATTTTCCAGCCGAGATAATGTTGACCTGCTTGAAGGGCGGATAACTCTGCCAGTGTGCTGGCACCAGGCTTACCGACAATCGCCAGTTGGGTATGGCCCCGCGTTTGCACATCAAATAAAACAAAAGGCGCGGTAATGGTCGGCGTTTTTACTGTGGGCTTAACCACAGGTTTGGCACGCACGGGGGGCGCACGTTTTGTTGTGGATTGACGAGAGAGGCGTTGAAGTTTTGTTTCCAATACTTCTAGTTTTTTGCTGTCCAATCCTAACTCATCCAAGCGAACACCTTGATTGGATTGAATATTCATGAGCTCGGTGATTTCACCCTGTTGCTCATTGATGCGCTGGGTTAACCCATCAAGCGCGAATTGCAATGAGTTCAGCGCCTCAATGCGCGCTTGACGCTCCTTGTCGCGACTTTCATTCATCGCCAACACCACACTTTGATGAAGCGCGTCCAATCGCGAGTCAAAGCTTTCCTGTTGAACCGGTGAGAAAACCTGCTGATAGGCGAACAGGCAAGCGGCGCTTAATATTAGGCTCCACAGGCTAAACAGTAGCCCTCTAAGTAACGTTTTGAGAGTGAATTTCACACCTCGCTCCTACGGTTGTCAGTGATGGGACGACCGTAGCAAAAACACCTTAGAAAAATCTCGATTAGAAATACATTGGTGGATGTATTTCTAACGAGTATTATTTTTTAAAATTATGCTATCATGGTTAGTTTTTTAATTTAAAGCGAACTACACCTAATTGATTTGGGCTCTTTTCTGGTAAACTCTTGCTTTAATTGATCAGATAGAATGACTGTATGAGCCGAAACCTGAAACACTATCAAGCCCTTGATGCACTCGCGACCCACGCGCTGCTCGCCCTCTATTGCACCATGAGCAAGCAAGGTGGGTTCTGGACAGTGAAAAGAAGAAATGAACGACTCGTGAAATTCATCAAACCAAAAGTCAAACAGCCTCAGTTTTCAACGTGTAAACCTGAAATCAAAACCATGCTCAGCATTGGCCGCAGTCCCATCGGCAACCTTGAGCAAAAGTTGTGGGATGTGAACCGTCTGAACCTTGAGTACCAGGCTAAGTTTTCACAGGCGGATGAACTCTACATCATGCTGAGTGGTCTATTTGAACAGCATCAATTCCCCTCGATGCTGGAAGACATAGAAAAAGACCTTGAAAGGGATACGCTCTATATGAAAGAGAAAGGCATTGAGAGTGGGTTTGATGAAGACAATAACCAAATCAAGCCGCTGGCTATGACGGTGAAAACCGAACGGTTGAAAGCACTTATTGAAGCGGTGCAGGCCAATGGCATTTATCGCGTGGAAGTCGACCATGTGGATGAACATGAAGTGATTCATCTTTTGTTGCATCGAAAGGGGTAAGCGTTGTGGGTTGAGACCGACTAGGGCTTAGTTTTGCCTTGGGTGTATTGGTGCGGGACCAAATGTCCGTCTTTTACCTTAATCGAAAGCTTGTTCATTTTACAGCGAACTCCAAAAGCCGCGCAGTTAAGTAAATCCTCAAGGGATTGTGCTTTTTCAATACGCAATTTGGGTTTACGCATGAATCGTTTGAAATTGGCTTTGACTAGGCTAGGTTTGGTCGTGGGCATAAAGGTGAGGTTATTAATAGTGGATGGTGCACATAATAAACGAATCTATCTGATCATGCAGCTCCTGACCATTTTTAACAGGACTCTATGCCGTCCTACGGGCTGCGCCCTACCTGCACAGCAGTCAGAAAAGAAAATACTTCGCACTTCCTTTCCTGACCGCTCGATATTGTTTAATAACGCAAGGTAGAGCTCGACGACGAAACTTGAATGATTAACTCAACTTCAATCGCGGTAAGGATATGTTCCATTAGTGTCTTTTTGATATCAACATACTCTGAGCGCTCTTTAGACAATTCAGCCATGATATTAGGCATGAATCCATCAACCAGTACGACCTTTCCTATCACGCCGAAGTTATCGTGTAAAAACATCAGGCAATGTCCACGATGATCATAGCTGACTCTAGCATTGACTCCATCGGGAAGGACATCCTTGGAGAGTTGAGGAAGTTGAGTGATAAAGGTGTTTTGTTGTCGGTTCCCCAACGATTCAAGCCCTTGAAGGTTCATTCCCGTACGACCGATAGAGCTGATCACGGCTTGGGGACCTAGATACTCCCCAGAGTCAATCTCAATCGTTCGCCTGTCCATCACATCCATCAGCAACTTAGCAATCTCATGAGCATCAGAGAAAAGGTTCTTTTTCTCTTCCAGAATGAAATGTCGGCCCAGCCCTGGCGATAGCATCACTTCAAAGTCGCCATCCACCAATAGATTACCGTCCATGATGGTTTCCCCGCAACATTGGTCTTTATAGCGCAAGAGCGTTTCAGAGCAGGCGTGTACGATAGGTTTGAGTTTTAGCTCGGTCTCTGGGTATAAATCCTCCGCAATGGCCTCATTCATGACAAAATTGATCCCTCTACGATGAAGAACAAACCGAAAAAGAAACAGGGAAATGTCATGACCAGCCAAGTTTTTCATATTGATATCACCTCTTTAGACACCATCGACTCTAGGCAACGTTAAATGTATTCGACATTGCCTTGATAAATCGGAATGCATAAGAATAGTTTCACGCTGGATGTACTTGTAATAACACAATACCAGAAACGCTAGCGGTGAACGCCAATAAGAATGATAAGAAGCCTCGATACTCACAGGGAGTGGCTTTAACTGTTCAATGTTAAAGAATGAGCCGTGCTTACTCAGTAAAGGTGACGTCAGTACTAATGATTGCCCACTGTATTTTGGGAGCAATTCAATCAATAGTTCGAGCTCTCGGTACGTATCTCTTGTAAAAGGATAGATCGCCGTTGAAAGGTGAACATGGTATTGGTTTTTCTTTAAGGACGGGGTTAGCTTGAGTAAGGTGAGTTCATTCAAAGCGATCCTTACACTGTACCCAAAACCTATCCACGTAGTGAAAAGAAGAACACCGCCATGGAGGAATAAGGGGAGATGAAGCGGCATCAACCAGACCGTGACGACCATTAAAACGACGACACCTTTGATCCCCCTAATCAAATTTATCTTTGCGGAAGGGGCATGAGAGAAGGTTAATAATCTATGTAGGAAAATGAAAAGTAAAAGTGTGTTGATAAAAAGTATCACAAGATTATCCAATAAGGTTCATTTTGACGGCAATAAGCCCCGCTTGTTGGGGCAAGATGAAGTCGACAATTGAACAGCGTGAAAGTGTCAGGCTTTTGCATCCCACCGCGCGCCCTCGTGGTACAACAAATACCCGCGATGCTGCGTTTTTCTGAGCAGTCGTATGGCTTGACGGTAAGTGGTACGTATTACGCGCCAATCATTACCATCGAGCATTTCAAGTACCACAGGGTCATTGATTTTGTAATCCATATCAGACTTGTCTCTTTCTTAAACGTCCAAAAACAGCTAATCCAAATAGAGATAAAAAGCCGAGAGAACCACCGCTGCCACCTGAAGAACTTCCGCTCCCATTATCTACTTTCGGTTTATTGATGTGAATCACTTCGGAATCTGAGAGGTACAATTGACCTTCTTCTCCACTGCTCCCTTCAATTACATAGGTACATTGCTCAAAAGGGTCGATAAGTGCTTGAGTGACACACGTACTGCTTTCAGGAATCAGCGTGAGATTACCTTGAACATAAGCGGTATCGGTAATGCCGCTTTGATGCAGTGATTGAACGGTGATAGTAGTGCGTCCGTTCACGTTAGCTAGGGTCGGATAATGCCACGCGTCAATGTTCTCAGTAAGAAAGCCTTGTACAGCTTGAATGTCTGTACCGTAAGTTTCTCTATCGCTGCTAACAAAACTTTTACTACCATTGTGTATTGTCATAATCTCATTGGCTTGGTTAATCCACGCCGCACCCGAGTCGCCGCCTATAGTGTGTGAGCCTTGGCTTACTAAGTCTGCATAAACCAAAAAAGGGTCAAGAGGGTCGTGATAATGGCTAAATGTAAGGTCTACCGAATTAAGGGTGTCAACGGTGCCACCAAATCCCGCAATGGTAATCGACTCTCCTTTAACGCGGTCGTCGATGTTTAAAAATTGTATCGCTGCATAATCAACAGGCTTATCCAGCGTCACAATGCCAACGTCTTTATAGAAGCTTTGCTGATCCACATAGTCAGGGTGCATCAAAAATTGGGTAAAGGGGAAGTTGTCACCAGAAGCCGTAACGACGGTATCAAGCCCATTGCCATCCAAGCAATGGGCAGCAGTTAACACAAAGCGCCCCGCTACCAAGGTCGCGGTGCAGTTACCGTTGTTGGCGCTACTTTCTAAACGCACCGCGTTATCTTGCGCTGCCCAGTAGACAGGTGTGCCATTGTCCACCGCCCAAGCGGATGAACTTAATAGGGTCAAACTCAATAGAGAAAATACGGGGTGCTTCATTTTATATTCCTGAAAACCGTTATGTGGTTGATGATTTATTATACCAAAACAGACACTATGAAACGAGTTTATCTCGCTGTTTTATCTATGATCATTAGTTCTATGAAATCGCTTTTTATGATCGAAAAGCATACTTTAATGAACTTAAAAAACGCTCGTCCTTGAGCGCCGTTTATCCGCTTAATTATTCACAATGATAGTAAGCTTCGTTGTCGTGACAGGTTGTATTCCCCGCATTACTTCCGTCGCACCATTCATAGGCTTCAATCCCATAGGTGCCTTTTGGCGCGCATTCATACCCCGTAGAGCTACCTACTAACCTGACAAAAGAGCTAGCCGTCGGTCGACTGCTCAGTTTTTTCCAATGACCAAAATCACCATCCGTGGCATCAGGGTCAAATTCTCCTGCGGTCAAACCAAAATCATCCGGCGGGTTGTGTACCGCGGCATTCGCTTCTTCATAAGGTCGCGCCGATTCGAGCGCGTCTTCATACGTAACTTTCGCTAATACGCCGGTGCTGATGCATAGCAGAGGCACGAAGAGTAATGTTTTTTTCATGGTTGTTTCCTTTTAGTTGGTCAATGCGTTATTTGCATTGGGTAAAAGCGGTGATTTCGCCGTCATGGCTGACATCAAAAACACCGGTGATTAGTGATTTCACACGCACCTCCAAGCCGACGTCCCAATAGTCGCTCGTAGTGGTGATGAGATAGGGCTTTTGACTGCCCGTGAGCTCATAATCTGAAGCAATGTAGATATTGCCGATGCTGAGCATGATGTCGGGTGTAGTGCCCTCTGGACACGCGGGTTTATCCACCCGCTCGCCGTGCTTCACCGTCACCACATTCACCAGTCCTTTACTGACGATTTTTTGCGTGCCGTCAGAGTTTAAAATCGTATAGTCCCTGGCGTTGGTAATGCCATACTCCCCACCCACATCCCAATCGTCGCTGAGCGGCACACTGCCGTCATGCTGTAAGAAGGCGTCGTAAAGCTGAGAGAGTAACGGGTCGTACACCATCACGGTGATGTCTCCGTCCGGCTCTGCTTTGGCGTAAGGGATTTTAAGCAGCTCGGTGGCCCACTTAGCGCGGTGAATCGGTTGGATAGCCGTGCTTGATAAAGGAAACGTCAACTTCGCGTACGCAATGTCACGAGATTGTCCGTTTATCGTGACTGTGCGCTGCCCGGCTTCATACCCAAGGCGATCCACCGTCCAAGGGGCGGAATCGGGCCTCACGCATGACCTAGCGGCTTCGTCAGCGGGCGTACAGTTGATCCAAAATTGCTCATCGGGCGTCACTAAGTCGTTAAGCAGATTTGGAAACTCTTCATAGAGTGGCACCGGTGGCTCCGTGCTGTGTTGTTGGTATTGGTACTTTTGCAGCGTTTCAATCACAAGCTCGATGCGGGCGCGATAATCCCCCGCCGCGTTTTTTTCTTTTTGGATGGCCATCCATTTGGAGGCGCCTGCAATAATCAGCCCCAACAGCGCCATCGCAAACAGCACATCCAGCAGGGCGAGGCCGCGCTGCTTGGCTCGTTTCATTTGAACTTTCAAGAATAATCCCCCTGCATACACCCCGTCTCGGCATCAAAATATTGATGCTGGAGCGGCGATTGAATGGACGCGATGTTGTAATACAAGACCACCGAGCGTTCGGTCACGCGAACGCTTTGGGCCAAAGGTGTCAATACGGGTTTCAACGAAAAACCCGACATCCCCTCTGGCAAAGTCACGGTGAGGGTCACGCCCCCACTGACGGTAACGCTCGTCGCCGTTCGATAGTCAATCGTGATGGCGTAAGGTAGCGTCAGCAGATAGGAGGGCGCCTCAAAGTGCTCCACAAGTGATGACAATGAAGGCGGCGCGTCTAATGTGCGGCACCCCGATTGCTGCCACTCATCAATGATGGCACGCTCGGTTGCTTGCCACACGTCCGTCATGGCTACCTTGAACGCCGTTTGCTGCTCGCCCTGGCGAAGCGTGTTCATACCAAAGGTCGCGCCCAGCGCCAAAATGGCGCTGACCACTCCCATCGCCAGCACAAAGTCGAGCACAGAAAAACCGGCTTGACGTCTTATCATAAAGTGACCGTAATGTCGGAGCCGGACACCTGGACACTGCCGCAATCGGTGCCCACGCGCGTACAGCGCTCTGCGCTCATTGGAGCCAATTGATTACCCAGCGCCAGCGAGTTTTCCACCTCCACATTGCTGATGCTAACGTCCACAAATGACTTATTGGTGTTCGCCGTCACGGTGTACGTTCCGCCGTATTGATTGACTGAGCACCACGCCGCCTTACTGTAGCCATACCCTTCGGTGCAGATTTCAGACAAGCTCACCCCGGTCACATCCGCGCCCGCGCCAGCCCAGGCGTCCACCGCTTGACGTATTTCTGTGACATCGGTGAGCGTCGCATTCACTTTGTATTTGCCCTTGCCAGAGCTTGCCATCGCCGTAATACCGGCCACGACGAGCGCAGCGAGGCCAATCCAAAAAATAAAATCCAGCATCGAAGCGCCGCGCTGGCGAGAAGATAAATTCATCGTTTTTTTCATGAGTGTTTCCTACATTAAAAGTTGAGTGTCAGTTGATAAGCGGCGCTGAAAATCAGGGCGCCAAGGAGTAAAATTGTGATGAACAATCCGGCTTTAGGCAGCCAAAGCTGCATGTGGGCCAGGGTCTTATCCACCACTTCACGGTGGTTTGCGCTGCTTTCTCGCAGCAGATCTGGGTAACTCACCCGCTCGCCGAGCACTTTGAGTGCGCTGAGCTCACTGGGCAGCAATAACCCGGTATCGAGAATGCGGCCTAAATTACTTTGCCCCACGCTTTGCGCTTGCATGGTATTTAAGTGTCCTTTGGCAAATGCGGTATTGCGCTCACCGGCGTGGTTAAGCGCATCGCCTAATTTCATGCCGCAACTGGTGAGGTTAGCCAAGGTTTTGAGCATGGACGCCGCCACCGCCGTGCGATACAAGGAAAAAATGGGCCAGTCATTGACCCAGGGTCTTCCCCGTCCCGCCCAATGGGGCAATAACACCGAGAGCGCCATCAACAAGCCAAGTACTGCCAGCGCCGCTCCGGCCCCATAGGTGGCGACGACGTCTCGAACGTCCACACCAATACCGGGCGCGTAGTCGATGGTCGCGAGCATTCGGTCTGAGATTTCCACGCCATAAAGGCTCATGCCGACACACAGCGCATAAGGAAAGGCCAACAGTCGCACCAGTTTGGGCACAATGTTCTCGCCCCCTTGCAATTGGTCGATGGCCGTCTCTAGCCCCATCATCCGTTGCCCCGCTTTCTCTGAGGTGCGAATACTGGTCAGTACCAGAGCGGGAAACCAGCCTTCCAGAACGTCGACAAATCGCTGCCCTTGTCCTGGCGCCGCCAGTCCCGCTTGCCCGATGATTTTCAATGCGCCCCGACCATTTTCAACCAGAGACAAACAGAACTCTTTGGTGGTGAGTTGGTACTTATCGGCCTTTTTCCATTGCTGCAAAAAGTCAACGCGGTCTTTATCACTGAATTGCCACTGCTCCAGCGTTTTACCCAATATCTTCATAGGGCCTCCTTGAGCGCGCGATACACGTCCGTGATAGGCGTCGGCACTAGGTCATCCACCTGCTCAGAGGCCGACAGAATATCGACTTTCCCCTGCATGATGCGCGATTTACAATGCGCCTTGATATCTGGCCATCCCTGCGATTGTAAGTGCGCTTTCCACCCTAAATCGTCTTCACGAATAATGAACTGGCGGTCAGCGTCATCGAGCACAATCATCTCCATTACCACCACGCGGCCACTCTCGCCCGCCACCTTGTCTTCGCCATTGCATTTAGGGCAACCGGTGGGATTGAGTAGGCGAACGCCCGCAAGCTCAGATTCCGTGCACAGTTGTTTGAGCTGCTTAACCTTGAGCTCAAGCTTGTCTTTGGACATCGATGCTCGATACGCTTCAATGACGTGCTCCTGATGGTGCTCATCGAACGAAAAAGCGCAGTCACACAGCTTTCTCACCAATTTCACGTGCACAAACATCGCCATCAAATCCGGCGCCCCGACAATCGCAGCAGGCATGTTGAGTTGTTGAATGAAGGTTTGTGCCACACCTAATGCGCTATTGGTGTGCAAGGTCGCCAGTGCCAAACCGCCGGTTTCCGCTTTACGACAAAACTCTCTGGCCGTCGGCGTGTCTCGAATCTCACCGATATTGGAAATGTCCACATCGTGACGCAACGTCTCTTTGCAATAAAAGGCGTAGTCCAGTTTTACCCCGGAGCCTTCGACCGTTTCCACGCTCGGCTGCACTTGCGTTTTGCTCACAAATGCTTGAGAAAATTCCACCGGGTCTTCTAGTGAATGCACATTACGCGCAATGCGATCGACTTTTTCGAGCAGCGCGTACACCAGAGAGCTTTTACCAGAGCCCATGGGGCCCGTAATGATGATGCCCCCTTGGCGCTTGTGTATCATTGAAATAAGCGTACTTAGATACGGCGCGGGCAAATCCATGTCCTCTAAAGACAAAGCTTTGTCTCGCGGCGTCAGGCAGCGCAAAGTAAGCTTGGGTCCTTCATGGGTGGGAATGAGCGCGGCGCGCCATTCAAAGACGCGCAGTGCCTCTCCCACCTTGAGTGTTAAACTGAATCTGTCATTGGCGGGCAGGGTGTATTTAATGTCCTGTCCACCCAGGGTGGAAAACACATAGTCCATTAGGGCAAGTCCGACTTGCCTTGGCTGATTTTGCGCGCTTTGCTCATTATGAAAACGGGTCAACACGCGCCTCACCCCCACCGTTCTTAATAAGAAAAGCGTGCTGTCAGGTGTGGTTAACACGTGAATGTCCGAGCTGTTTTCATTAACGGCCGTTTGACACAAGGCGTGCAATTGACGCTCAATCGCCCCTTGTCCTTCTAAGTGGTCAAGCGCAAGGCCGGCCTCAGGCGCGGCTATCTCGGCATCAATCACCGATTGCGGCACTTCATCGACTTGAATCGATTGACCGAGCATCGCTGCCGACCCTTGTAGAACGTCAATAATCCCCCCTAGATTAGGGGCGTTAGGGTTCGAGGTTTGCACCACAAGCTCGGGGGTCACCACGGTGTATCCGTCGTCACGGCATAAGGCATTGAGGGTCTCTTCATCGACCGTACTCAATTGGGGATAGCGTCTCATAAGCCCCCCTCCAAGGTTCGAGTCGTCCCCTTATTTTTTAATTGAACGCCCTCACGACTAATGTGGCTGACCAGCACCCCCTTAATGCGCTGACCTTGCACGGCGCGTATAGGCGCCTGACCATCAACACTTAAGTACGCATAGGCTGCGCCCTCCTTGACCACTAAGCCACCTAGCGTGAAGCGATCAATCATGGGTAAAGATTTTGAACTCACTTCAGTCGCGCGCGGCACCTGCTCTAATACACTGACCGAGGGCAGCGTGTTGGGCTGACCGAGTCCGAGCCCCGCCCCAAGCTCTTGCTGATTGGCTTTACGCACGCGCGCTTTGGCCTCGGCTATCTTCGCGTCAAATTGAGCCAGGGACAGTTGCTCTGCGCGCTCAATGCGGGCCAGTGCACTGGTATCCAATACCGGCGTGGGCGTCACTTGGGTGGGTGGCGTTTTTTTCAAAGGGGTCACTTTCGGCGTGACAGACATGGTCTGAGTTGGTGATGGCGCCGCAGAAGCGGTCGTATTGCCTTGGCGATTGGCTATCCACAGACCTGCAACGATAATGCTGGAAATCAGTAGAATGGCGATTTGTACGGTGGACTTGGTCACAGTCATTGATTTTCTCCCGTGTAAGTAAGGTGCAAGGTGGCGTGGTACTGCCCCGACTCGCGGGGCGTCATTTGCAAGGTGGTGAGGCTCAATGGATACACCTCGGCCAACGTTTCGAATGTGGCGAGCTCAGCCAAGGTCATTGCGTCTTTTTTCAATGTAAAACTTAACGTTTTGATGAGCGCCGATGGGCTTTCTTTGGTATCCGAGATCCGCCAACCTAATTGCGTCAGCGCATCGAGGAGTGAATCACTGGCCTCAAAGGGACTCATTTGAGCCGACCACGCCTTTAACTTCTGCGTTAACGGTAGGCTGAGCGTCAACGATTGCGGTGTCAGCAGTGCATCCACATGCGCTAAGGTCTCGCTCCAATGCCGAGCATCACTCAATCGCCCATCCTCATCACGTTTCAAACGCGCGGTTAACTGCTCGCCTTGAAGCGTCAATGCGTTCAACGTCCATCCTGGCGGCGCGCTCTGTGCGAGCGCCGCCAGATGCAGGGCTTGCTCCGCGCTTTTGGCTGCACTTATCGCTTGGGACATGGTCTGCCGGTAACTCTGGTAATCATCTACCACAGGCGCGACTGCCTTGACGGGCGCATCCTGAGTTCGAGTCAGCCACAGCGCGGCGATGAGCACCATCAATAGCACTGCGCCCCCGGCGAATATCTTGGGGGCTTTCGACTTTTTAAGCGTGTAGCCTTGCCACTCTTTTTGAGTGAGCGCCGCCACCGCTTGAATGACGAAGGGTGACCACCTCTCATCAAGAGCATCGATGGCGGGCGTCAAATAAACCGCGTCACTCATTTTGAGCGTCAAAGTGTCAAGCTCATCAAAAGACAGTAGCTTGGCCTGCCTCACCACATCATTGCGCACTTGCATAAAAAACACGGCATCGCTATGACGGTCGATGAGGCACCAATGATTCGGCGCCGTCTCTTTTAAGTGGTGACGCCACGCTTCGGCCATCGCCACCCCAGGCTCATCACTGACGTAACGCGTCAGCCAGTGGCCGCGTTCTACTGTGAGTGCGTATTTCCCAGGGTGTTTGCGGGCTAATTGCCATTTCGAAAACGAGGACGCCGCCGTCACCACATGGTTGGGCGTAAAGTTTGGCATTATTTCACTCTCCTTGGGGTCAAGAGCACTAAGGTTTCCACCGTTTCTTGACCACTTAACTGACTGCCTAACCAATCAAACCCAAAGCTCGATGATTTATTGGCCGTTTGAGTTTGTTGTTTCACTGAGCCAATCACCACGGTTTGTCCGTAACGCAGTTTATTGGTGAAAGACAAATCCGCACTGCGTGTTGAAATGAATCGTAGCGTCGCATCATTGATTTCTTCGGTGCTGTCTCCAGCAATTTTGGTGAGCTTGCCAGCGGTACGTATCCATACAAAATCGTCACTAACATGGGTGTTCACCATCATGTCGATACCCTCCACCACATTGCCTCGCGTGGTACTGGTAGAGGTGGTTGTGTCGGTCACTTCGGTGGAAATATCGGATAAATACGGCGTATCCACCGTTTGAGAGATGCGCGCGCCTTTGGCGTTCAACGTCAGCACGCTAATTGGCGTGTCGGTTGAGACGGTGCCCTGCTGCTCCAGCGCTTTGATGAACGCGGTAGTGCCATCCCATTTTCCTGAGCCTTGGAACGCTAAACCACTGCCCCCGCTGATTAAGCTTGAGGAAGAGGATGAGCCAGGAATAATGAAACTTAAGGTGCCATCACCAACATCGCGCAAGAGGTTCCAGTCAATGCCTTGGTCTTTGTCTAGATTCGAGCGAAACTCCAAGATGCGCACATCCAAGAGCACTTGTTTCTCTAGCTCTGCTTGATAGCTCGCAATGACGCGTCGCGCCTGCGCCATTCGGCTCGGTGTGGTGCGTACGGTCAATGCCGTTAAGCCAGGCACCACCTTCACCGATCCAACCAACGTATCATCAGCTTCATTTTCATCGATGAGTACCGCTTCCACCGCGCCGGCGACTTCTTTCACCACCTCGACCGAGTCATAGGTGGTAATAAGGTACTGCCCCGCCGCTTGAGTATCGTCTTCCTCCCCGCTGCCACTGCTCTCACTTTCACTGCCTTGTTGCCCTGACATCGCGCCAGGCGGCAGAGTCAGCGTAAAGGTCTCGCTTTGGTAGTAACCCACCTTGAGCGTCTTATC
Organism: Vibrio sp. 10N.261.55.C5; assembly: GCF_041470505.1. Taxonomy (NCBI): domain Bacteria; kingdom Pseudomonadati; phylum Pseudomonadota; class Gammaproteobacteria; order Vibrionales; family Vibrionaceae; genus Vibrio; species Vibrio sp. 10N.261.55.C5. The sequence goes on along the minus strand of NZ_JBFRMS010000024.1, from coordinate 51,987 downwards.
TTGCGGCGTCAGACCATATCGCGTGGCGCTGCCAATGCGATTAAGCAAAGACTGCCTAGACGCTTCGGCATTAAGGGTAACGGGGGTGTTAGGATTGACATCCGGGTCAAACGCCACCTCAATGTTGGTGCCATCGAGCAACATGGACAACACCAAGGACAATGGCAATTGGTCGGCCTTAAGGCGCACACGCTCTTGCAGCCACTCGGGCGCGGTATTGCGCTCAATCGGGGTTGGGTTGGCGGGCGGCTTACTGAGGTAACGCACATTGCCAAGGGGCGTGCTCGCCTCACCGCGCGCTTGATCCATACTGTCTTGTATCGCCTGCGCGTTCTCTTTTCGGTCTAGGTAATCTTGACTGATGCAGCCGCTGAGCATCAACAACAAGGGTATCGTCATTAAAATAGGGTTCATCACTGCCTCTCTGTAATAAAAACGGTGCGCGAGCTTGAAATCAATTGCGCCTGAACGGGGTAACCCTCCAATACGGTATCGAGCGCTTTATCAAAGGCGCCGCGCGGGGTCACCACCCCGTATTCACCGGTTAAGGGATAATCGTCCTCACTCATCCAGGAGGCTCTCACCCCACCATCAAGCCAACGCCACTGATAAGACTTGGCCAGGCTTGCCACCGCACTTTTTAAGGTCTCGCCTTTCACCCAGCGAACGTCCACCGGGCCTTTGAGCGTGTGAAGTCCGGCCACGCCTTGTTGAACATCCAGGCGCAGCGGTAAATCCAAGGCTTCGCCCACTTGGGTGATGGTGCGAGGCAATGAGCCGGTAAAGTTCATGTGTTTCTCTAAGGGGCGCATGAGCACTTCCCTCTCTTCAGCACTCAGTTCAAACGCCACTTTGTCGATACGTTTGTCATGAAACCAACGTGACAGGGCGCGGTACGGGGATTCGTTCACACCAATAAAAAAGGTCGTGGGGGCCGGTAGAGCTTTCGGGGCTGTCTTCCCATCCGCAGTAAGCAACGGCGCCTGCGCTTTTTTCTTCACAGACGACTTAGACGGTGTTGACGTCACTTTTGAACTTGATGAGGGTTTCCCCTGCATATCACTGGCGAAAAACGCATCATTGTCATCCTCAAAACTGGACCACACCTCTGATGAAGCGCTTTTCGATGCCAGCGACTTTTTCAGTTGCGGGGTCATGACAACACTTGACGAACCATGTTTTTTTGAATGAGAGGCAGAAGATATCGATACGGCTTCGTTCGCTTTCACTGTGCCCGTCAGAGGAGACATACCTTCTGAAAATCCAGTTACAGGCTTGGGCGCCTGCCACTCATACCCGTACTTAAGTCGAAAGCCCACATTGCGACGAACCACATCTTCTTCAAGCGAGAACGCTTGACCGCCAATGACTTGCAAGGCTTGTCGAAGGCTCATGTGCCCCATATCGGTATGACCCAAAGGCAAAGGTTGCGCATAGAGCTGCGTTTCGGCGTAAGACGTCGGGGTGCGCAGCGACACACCGCTGCCTGACAATAAAAACTCGACACCGTCTTTGATGCTCATTTTGCTCATTACGGGTAAACGAGCTTCAATCGGCACGCCTAAGATGTCGGTCATTTGCTCGCCTGCCGAGCGTTCAATGACATAACGTGAGGTTTGCACGCTGCTGCCCGATAATTCGGGGGCGGTGCGAATATTTAATGGGGGTGGCGGCGTCTCTACAGGCTCAGGCGGGGTTTGACACCCGGCCAACAAGCCTGCAAAAGACAACATGAGCCAGCGCGTTTGCATATCATTCTCCTGACAATAAAAGACCCCGACACGCTAACAAAAAGGCAAGAGGAAAATCTCGATTAGAAATACATTGGTGGATGTATTTTTAACGAGTATTTATTTTTTAAATTGTGATATCATTACTGGTTTTTTAACTGCTAAGCATTAAACCTCAAGTAGAGGTTTACATTTACAGTAGAAACAAAAACGCCAGCTTATCGCTGGCGTTTGATGTTAAAGCGTTAAGTCAATTCCCTTGTTCATTGATACAGACACTCTCCTTTATTGTTCATAAGACTGCCACACAATGAACAGTGACCTTGTTCATCCGGTAACACCTCCTCTTCTCGATATTTTTTGCAAGTCGGCCACTCAACCTCGTCGCTCTCAGGATTTTTAACCGAAAAGGTAAAACCCAACATGCTACGAAACCAGTCGGTTTGATGGACATCAACCTCATGGTTTTTCACCTGCAGCTTTAACTGCTCCAATTCTTGAAGGTGCGCACAGCACTCGCTGTGAGAGTAAACCGAGAAGCCGAACTCTTTTGTCCACTTCACCACCGCTTCAACCACATCGATCGCAGCATCTTGCGCTGATTGACTTTCCGTTATTTTGGCCAGTGCCATGGTGCCTTCATCATCATATACATAGATAATCTGCATCAACATCACCCTCCATAGTGAGAGAAATGCTCAAGCACGTAGTCAGGCCCCACCACGTCGTAATAGCCCTCCTCGTTCTCTTGCTCAGAAAACACCAGGTCTTCCCAAATCTCTTCATGGCTCTCCCCGTTCACATACTGAACGTAACCGGCAAAGGCGCAGCCGCATTCAGCAAAGAAGTGGGTGAGCGTGGTCTTTGGAAAACGACGCGCTAGCACCTCTATCGGTGGTATCGCCGGAGACCAAGCGGTATCAAATTCCAATTGGCCCTCACCTACCTCTAGAACAGAGACTCGATCCCACTTCGTGCCAAGGCGTTCAACGTTATCGTGATACCCCGATGGAGTTTGGCTATCGCGAGAAAACAAACCACCATTAAAGCCATTGAGCTCAACCAATAACATCGGCGGCGCTAACGCACTAAGAGAAAAGTTCTTAGACGCTTGCTCTGGCTCAGGTAAATCCAGCTTTGCCCAAACAATATCGAGTGGTAATCGACGAAAATAGAGTCCTGTCCAATCTGAGGCCTGCTTTTTTAGCAAGGGTGCCATCTTCATTCTGGCGGCTTTAGGTAAGTCACCCCAATAACGCTGCTTGAGGCCGCTTTGATCAAAAAGCGCCAACAGCCACTGGCAGACCTCCTCATTGAGTGCCACATCGGGTTGTTTCATTAACGTGACAAACTTTGTAAACGCACGATTTTCTGGTGTTGAACTTCCGACCTCGCGAACAAGGTCTGGGTAGAGTTCAAAACTCATCGGGTAAGTGGGTTTTAACAGCCCACCGACACCGGCTAAAAACAGCTTAGCCGCCGCGCGTGACGCTTGTTGATGAAGCAGTGGTTTAGGTTGGGTCATGAGTTCGATGATGGCATCAGAATCAGGCCCATCGATATGAATTTGGTTGACACACCAATTTGGCATAATCAGTTCCTCTTAAAAAAATAAAAGGATGCCCCACCTGGGAGACATCCCTGGTGGGTGGTGCGCAAAGCGCGATGTAATTAAAAAAGCCCCTATCTAAGATAGAGGCTTTAAGGTTAAGTCGAATTGAGGTTATTTAGCGATAGCAGCAACTAAAGCGATCAATGACACGACAAGTGGCGTGATAAGTAATATCGGTTGATATTTAATATCACGTACCATTTTCATCGTATCGATTAATAGCCTCTCTCGCTCAGCTTCAAACTTTTGTTCTTCGGCATTGAGCTTTTCTCGCTCAGCTTCAAACTTTTGTTCTTCGGCATTGAGCTTTTCTCGCTCAGCTTCGAACTTTCGCCCTTCAGCATTAAGCTTGTATGTATTAGACAAAGTTTGGTAAAGCTCGGCGTTCTCTTTTTCCAACTCTTCTATACGTTTTTGCTTTTCGCACATTATCTTTCTCCATATTCATGAAATAAGAATAACAAAAAAGACAGAAAACCCCAATCCCGACAGGAATAGAGATTCCTGTCAGTAGGTTTGGTTTAGGTCATTGGGGACTAATGCTTATGAGAGCAATGCCATTAATATCTGCTCTTTGAACAGTAATGTCACTGTACCCACAGTGATGGTTCCACAAATCGCCCATTGCAATCGATCAAGCTTAGAACGCACTTCTTTAACTTCGGTTCGAACATCCGCAATGTCTTGCTTCAATTCAGTACGAACATCCACAATCTCAGTACGAACTTCGTCAATACGTCGATTCAGATTACGCTCTGTCTCTTGCAGCTGCTCTCGCGTCACGGCATGTTGTGACACATCGAGCAAATGCTTCATCAGATCTTTTTGGGTAAATTCGTTTGGACTACTCATCGTCATTATCTATTCCTATTCTCTGTTAACACTATAACAAAAAAGACAGAAAACCCCAATCCCCGACAGGAATGAGATTCCTGTCGGATGGGTTACATTACGGTTAGATCAACACTTCCACGACGTTGTACGAAACATACGGACCATGAATGGTTCTCGTGGTACGTCGAACCACTCCTGCTTGCTCAAGAGCGCCTAAAAATCCAGCGTACTCGTCGCAATCTTTGATGGCCGTTTCATTCTCGTTGAAGTGATTGTTTGGTAAACACACCGTCGGAGTGCCCATAGGCTCCCCTGGAAACGAATCCGAAGCTTCATTTCGTTTTGTATCGGCAGTGCATAACTGGAGCGCGATTTGCTTGTTATTGCGATAGTGATGTTTAGAAACGTCACAATCGATTTTCTGCCCACCGGCCAGTGTTACCGTCACCATAAGTTGAGTCATATCATTTCTTCCTAATGTAAAAAAGAAGGAATGACCCCATAGAGGAGGCATTCCCCTCTATGGGTTTATGGGTTGCCCCTAATGTGAGCGACGCTGAAATCTCAGCGTGTTCACATTAGGGGTAGATTCATCCCACACCATGAAATCATGGCTAAGGCGTTGTTGGATCACTTCAATGTCTTCGACGGGGTAAAAGCGACCTTCACGCATCATAAAACCAGCGTTTGCTAGTTCTGGTGGTGAAATATCACTGCCCCTCGCCACAGAAAAAAGCGCCGTGGCTTTTGTCTGTAAAAGATTGAGTTTGTCCATCTTGCTCTCCTCAAAAATAAATAAGGAGAGCCGCCGCCATAGGGGAACGAGTCCCCTGTGGGTTGGGTTAATAGTTAATTCAATTTCGCTTGTTCAATACGCGCCTCTAGGCGTACATCAAAACGCGCGTCCAGCATGGTCTTTTTCCACCAATGAACTACCGCTTGCGGCTCATCAGCGTCAAGAAGATAAAACGTACATAGCCAGCTCACCACTTCGGGTTCGCTGTGCAATGCCTGTTTCAATTCAGTCCAATGAACGCCTGTTATCGCTTTAGCATTACCATCACGGATTTTTTGTTCGATAACATCGAATACATCAGCGTAGTAGCAAGCTTTGGAATAACCGCGCTTATTTTCCTCCATGTTGGCTTCGCACTTAGAGCAAAACTCTTGGTCACATTCATGATGGCTACAGTGAGTACAATCCAATGAGTAAACTCGGTTAATGCAACCACCCAGTAACTCATCAAATTCACGTCTTACAGCAGCTTGACCGCAGCAAGGACAGGGTTCTTCACTTGTGAAACCATTCGTGTCGAGTACGTACTCTAGTACCAACGCGTTATGCGTCTCTTGAATCATCATTGTATTGTTCATTGTCGCTCTCCTAATATTGGCAAAAAGGAGAAACGTCGCCATAGGGGAACGTATCCCCTGTGGGTCATCAATGAAAGTAATAAAAAGCCCCAACACACAACAGTGTATTGGGGCAGTCAAACATCAAGCCGCTTGCTGATTTTCATCAGAACCAGTCGGTGCTGGCGATTGTACAAGTACAACATCATTCACCTTCAGATACTTCACTTTGAGTAGACGCCCCTTAATGGTTGCGCCAAACTGACCCGCTTTCGTACTGTGGTTGCTTTGATAAGTAAAGGTGTCGAGCGAGATATCACTGATAGTAAAACTCAGTGAGCCTTTATCGCCACCTTGTGGGCTAAAGTCATAGTTATCAAGACCATGCGCTTCAAAAAGCTCAATCGCCTCTTTCCCTACGACTTTGCAGTCAATGTACGTTCTTTCGTTATCATCACCACGTAAACACGTGATGGTGGTTGCGTAGAACGGGTCACCTTTTTTCGGTGTCACTTTTCTCACGCGGTTTAGAAAACCAAATCCATGAGTGTGAAGGTCGAAATAAGTGTTTTGATTGTTATCAGACATAATGTTTTCTCCGAGACAGGCTGCACGAGAAAAAATTACATCCCACCATGGGAAATAATTTTCCCGTGGGGGTGATAAAAAGTCGGTGTATAGCGCCAAAGCTCTATCAATATAGGCTAAGGGCAGTTAAGTACGCTTTCACTTCTTTAAAAAGAAGCCACGACACATTTCAGAAAGCCATTTAAGGGGGGTTAACCCCGTGTGTTTAATACTATTCGTCAGTATTCAACGTTTAACATCTTGAGGATAACAGTCCAAATGGGCTTGTAAAGTGATTTATATCACATCTTATTTGATTCATTTTTCATCATTATTAGTGCCTGATGTCGGCAGGCAATCGCTTTACCGCGCAATGGTTTTATTAATTCCTAACAAGGTTTTGGACAATAATTCGTTTAGGAAAACAAATATTGCCACTTAATACGCCTTCTTACAGTGCGCACTTTGCCTGCTAATGTTCAATAGTGCATATCTCCTTAAATCAGTGCAACCTCTTGTATTTAGAGGTTTTATCATTGAAGTATCGCGAAATGAGTAAGAATTACATTTTTCGAGAGTTAGAGTGCCAAATGACGAAGTTGCTGAACTGTGTTTTAAAACTGTGAGAACGGTCACATGGTGAGATGAAGGAAAACCAATACCGCCTGAGTGTAAAAGGCTTATGCGTATGGCAAAAGGGCGAGAACTCAGTCCTACTAGTGACTGGAAGCAATTTAAAATTCATTATGACAAACTAGAACTACCAACGGGCGATTTGGTCACAGCGCAACAAGTTTTACTTGGCATCGCTTTGTTAGAGATACAGTCAGAATTAGAACTAGAAACGACATCTCACTTACTTAGATATGCTAGGTGTCTTTCGAAGATGTTGGTTGAAAGAGGTGGCTACTAGAAGATAGAGAGCCAATTTGGAGTGAAATAAAAAGAGGGCTTCAAGCCCTCTATTTTTTAGCAAAGTTAAATTGACTTCCCTTTTGATGATAGACAAAAAGAGGAAATGCGCTAAGGACATACAACTCATTTGAGCCTTCAACCAACTTGAGCTGGCAATCTAAAACGTCAGATTGTTCTGGGTTTTTAAAGTTATTTCGAGTCCCATCTTGAATAAAGTTACCTTTTTCGACATTTAGGCGAACTAAGTCTGTCCACCTCTCTTCGTTTATCTTTCTAGGGTCAAGATAGTCGGTCATACCTTGTGTAGACAAGCCTTTATAAACTTTACCTTTGGATTGTTCAGTCTTTATCTTGTGCTCTATAAATGAGTTGTGACAAGGAACATCCCTGATAGCTTCAACCATCGGATAACTTACGAATAACTTGCCGGATTCAGTTTCCTCGTCAAACGTTTCAACCATTTTAGTTAAGTCTTCAGAGCTGAATTTATCATCATGAAACTCAAAATCGAAGAAGAGAAAAACTTGGTTGAAATCATCGCGACTAAATTTTTCAAACAAGTCCTTATTGCTATCGACAGTATTATATTCTTGAATAACCTCAAAAATATCTAAGTCTTCATCTTCTAGCATCTTACTGTGTAGTTCGTAAATATTATTACCAAAACAGCAGTAAACTATACTTTGTTCACCAAAGAAGCACTGTTTAAGACCATTGAAATATAGCGGTTCCCTTACTTCACCTTCAAAAACGCAAAGAATGGAACTTTTAATATTCATAGGTTAAACCCTTGAAGATTTTCTCCAAGTTATGAGCTTTTCTTAAGTCTTTATCTACAAGTTTATAGAGTGGGTACTGTTTATCAGCCAAGACGAAGTAACAGTCAGGTCTTAGTAAATCATTTGAAAGAATACTTAGATTATGGCTCGTCAGAATTGTTTGACCTGAACTCTGGTTCATTTTAGTTACGATGGCTTGGGATAATGAATAATGGTAATACGCGTCAAATTCATCAATATATGCGAAAGTTAATTCACCTGAATCAACTTTTAACCACCAGTAATAAAAAATCCCTAAAGACATTGTTCCGGTAGATGCTGCGTATGAAAATTCTACATTCTTATTTTTATACTCGAATGCAATGCGTTGATCTTCTTCTTCACCGATAACAGTTAGCTTACATCTAACACCTGATTCATTGAGAAACTTCTCGAAATCACCAAGTTTATTTGCCTCTATGATTGCACGAGATAGGCGCTTATTTGTATCAATAATTTGACCAAAGTAGTCAGCATTCTGTGTGAGGGTACGGAAGAAAATCATCCCAGACACAAAATCGATAAACTTAGTAAAAAGCTGAGCGTTCTTATCTTCCATATCTAAAATGGAATTGGATTTAATATATTTTATAGCTGATATATTGGGGTTTGTAATTTCAGAGCGAAGGCTTTCTGTACCTGCCAACTTAACAAAAAGTTTTTCGCTTTCATCACGATTTAATGAAACTACAAGCTCATTATTTATTACTAACTTTTCGTATCTAGTGTTTGCAACATCACTTTTTCCGTACGAATACTCAACGATATCATTCCCAAACTTAAACTTATACTCAAAAACGGCTAGCTCATCTTTACGTGCATCACCGTTTAAGTAGTTGGTTTTCAATGAATGCATTATGTTTACATCGTTGATGTGACACGTTAAATCAAGAATTGCTATGCCAAGGTTTGATTTGCCGCACCCATTATGGCCATAAGCTATTGAATGCTTGATTATGCAATCTTGTACATTATCAGTATTGAATTCATAATGCTTTTCTGTTTCAAAGCTAAAGTTAAATCTTTCAGAGAAGTTTCTGAAATTGGATACAGCAAAATTGGCTAACATAAAATGCCCCAGTACTATAAATAATTACCTGATAACAGTCTAACATAGGCAACTTAGAACTGCCGTAAAAAAAATACGGCAGTTCTTTATAGAGAAGCTCGTAGAGCCTGAGTTTCAGTGATAGCTATTAAGTACGTCGAATTTACCCCCGTGATACAACACGGGAATTTACAACAAACAGCATTGGAAGAATTGATAATTTTTAGTAGGGGAAAGCCCATAAACAGGATGTGAATGAGTAAAAGGTCTATCCAACAATGGGCCACTTTCGAGCTAGAAAGTGCCACGGGTAAAATGTTGATAATATATTTTCTGATCACATTACCAACCCGCGTGTTTGATACTACTTGACGTGAGTAACGGATATTTTAAATATCTTCTCAACCAAAAAAATTACTATCAGGATCTAATTTAAGTGTTCCTATCGCCAAATCCAGTAAATGATGGGTAGAGTGCTGCATCCATTTACCTGACGCACGCATCCCATAAAGTACCCAGTGCTTCTTGGTTTTTACGTACGTTATTTTTGCAACGGGGAAACGTTGCGTTGTCCCATCACCAGAAAATGAAGGGGACATTTCATAAAGCATCAGACTTTGCTTCTCCAGCTCAGTCACATAATCGATCTCCGACCTTATCGCCAGAGGAGGCCGAATGTCCTCGACTAATTGCTCCATCATCTTCAAATAGCGAGCGCACTCAAATTCACTAAAAGCCATCTATTACTCCAACCGTTAACATCAACCACCAAAACCGTCATGATAACGTTAACGCCCCCTTGAACCAAAACGATTATTCGTTACAATGCTTGCGCCAGTGGGGTACAGGAACTCCATTGGCCGGAGCTCTCCTCACAGGCGCTTCGTTGCGTGCATCGTATAATGGCTATTACCTCAGCCTTCCAAGCTGATGATGCGGGTTCGATTCCCGCTGCACGCTCCAATTCATGCTCTAAGGTAATCCTCATGCAAACGCCCCCTTCTGACGAAATGAAACAAGCTAAAAAAGCCTTCAAAGCCAGTTTAAAATCGTATCTGGCTCAGTTTGACGAGAAGGCTGAAATACCAGACGTCAGCGTCATACTGGACGCTTTTAAACCCGTCATATTCCAAGAGTCCGTCGATCTCATCAGCCAAAATAAAACCAAAGTAGCCCGAACGCTCAACGTGAACCGTGGCGTGCTGTCTAAAGTACTGCAGCAGCATCCAAAACCTACGCTCAACCTAGATGAAGAGTCGCTGAGCTGAAACAAAAACCACTTACTTTTTGTCGTGACCTTCTGTCAGTGCCGCTAACCTATCTTCAAGCGCAAACACATAGGGGCTTAAAAACAACGTAAACTGAATGTTTTCGCATAACTCTCCTGAGATATGCACATCATGAAGCCCCACGAGATACCAACCTTCTTCTTTATACTTCTTCATCCATTGAACCAAGTCTCTGATTTCATCATGCTCCAACAGGCTCAAGTCCTTGATATAGTCATTGTTCAAGTCGGTTCCTATATACCGAGAATTACTCAGGGATAAGTAGCCATCCCCTTTATAAGGGAGCGCGCTGGGATGAACCACATCAATTCCGTAATCAAAATACGCATAGGATATATGCGCAAGCAGATAGCGAGATGCTTCAACAGATAACGTGAGCTGGCTTTGTTCCAGTCTCTCTTCAATGTCGTCGTCAGGCGAAATGGCTCCTACCGATATCTGCGCTTTTTGGGATTGGTACTCATGATGGCTTTCTGAGCAATAATGCAATCGAATGGGAATGTCACATCTCATGTCAGCTTTAGGATCAACCTCTTTTAATGTTGGAATTTGAGTCGGCGCAATTGAATTTATCATGTTAACTTCCTTCATTTTTCGTCTTATTTATTGTCTCAATCAACTGCTTCGCTACCTGCTCCATAGCTTGGCTACTCAAGTCGTTTCTTGCACCGCGCAATTGATCGTATTGTACGAGGCGTGACACGGAGTCTTGATAAAGCCCTAACGTCGCTCGCTCTGCATCAGAGGTCAATGTAAACACGCGATAACGCTGCTTCACACAGTCATCGAGGTAAGAAAATACGCAGTGTTCCATTTCTCTGGCTTCCCTTCTCAGCCCAAGTCCTGTGGTGATTTCTTCCACTGTTATGCCTTGCGTGTCAAACGTCTCCCACTCGGCTCTTTCCCACGTCAACGCATTCATTTGCGCGTCCGCATCCAACCTGTCGGTGTTCATTCTGGCCACCCAGCGTTCATGTTGCTGGACCAAAGCGTACCAAGATTGATTTTTGTGGATGACGGCATCCTCGCGCTCTACCCAATCGAACACATCATTAAATTGGTTGAGGGCTCGGCGCCATTGCTCTTTTTGTTTGCGCACCTTAACGCGCCCAATCATGGGCTTGAAGTATTGCGCCCATCGAAACACCACACGCTGAAGGCGCTCAAAATCCAAAACCCCGTGATGGTCATGTCGCGCCTTTTGGTCCCTTATGGTTGATAAGAGGCGAACCTGAATCGTGGTGGAATACCCCGTAAGCGCATCAAGCAGCGACAGCTCTGAAGGTGTCCACATCCTTGCTTGGATAAGCAAAGCTTGTACTTTTCTTGGTTGACGATTAATTTTTCGAATGACGCCTTTACTGACCTCTGTAGGCAAATGGGAAAGCAAATGTTCGTAGCTGAATAGATTAGGATGTATGTGGCGGTTGACTCCTCCTGGCAACACACTTAACCAGGGCAACCATACTCGGTGACGTTGATAGGCACTCACATCCTTGACCTTATTGCTAAAGGAATGCAGCTGCCCAAAAGATACCTGGCTCAGCGAGCATTGGTATATTTGCAGGTAGAGCGACAACTTCTCTTTATCGACAAAATCCCACAGGTGTTTATAGAGCGCGCGTCCACCTAGCTTGATGCCATGTTCAAGAAAACCAAATTGCTGACCAAACCGCTTTGAAACCCACTGTTTGGTTGTTTTCCCCATATCAAGATAAGCCATCGGTACTGGTGTCATATCCATCCCGTCATAATCGCCTTTTTTCGACACTTTCACTGGCACACTGAGCGCTTGAATCCCTTGCTTTTCCAAATCCGACAATAGCGCGCCTATCACGTATTCCAATATGTTGTAAAACCGCCACGCCAATGAATCCTGACGAGATTGCATCATAAAATCAGGCGAATACTGGCATCCAACCCAAGACCCGTGGAGATTATGCTCCCCATCCCACGTTAACGAGAGACGCTGCATAGTGACTTTTTGATTGGGGTGCTTAACGAGACGAAAGAGTCCAGCCAGCACTAACGTATCGAATGCTCCATCTTGCTCGCGTTTGACCATTCTTCGCCAAGACTGGTCGTTTAAAAAGCGGTAGAGCGTTTGCCATGCCAGCACCTTCGATTGCTCTTGTTCACCCTCCATACCGTGAAACGAAGCCATCGTCGATGACAGTAACACTTGGGGTGGCGGCAAGGCCGTTAACGTGTTCATCGGCCCTCCCTTTTTTGAATTAACGCGCTGCGCGGAGGCGTCACCATGCGGTCGTGTGTGTCAAAGTCCACCCTATCCAGATTCAAGTGATGAAAGCTCATCACTTCACCATCAAAAATCGGCGAGTGCTCGTGCGCAAGAAACCAACAACCAAAATCAGAACGAGAAGGTCTAGGCCCTATCCTTATCGACAATGTGTAAGAAAAATCTTCTGGCTCAAGGTGAGTGGTATATTCGTTCTCCGAGTCTTCCCACTGTTGCTCCCATTGACGTTGCGCCTGTCTATAGGCCTCACTGGCACGGTGATATCGCGTGACACAGGCTCGCTTATGCACCCCAAGATAACGACAGACTTTAAAAAAGCCGTGCAAATGCGCGATTGTCACGCTTGACTCAAAACGCATCACGCCTTTACTTAAAGTAAAGGTGCCTTGTATCCAGCAATCTTGACGCTCAGGTTTACTAGGTAACGTCCATAACCCAACAAAGATATATTGGCCTTTCGTCAGTTTCTTGAGGTAGGCTTGGCCATACGCAAAACGACGTTGACCGATAGATTGACGAACCCCACCCAGTGACAAGACTTCATGATTACGAAGCTGATTCAATTTAGATTTATAATACAGTGGGCGACGGGCTCGCTTGAAAAACTCAAGCAACGTCATCTCGATAGACGGATTCATCCTTCCCCTCCATAAGTTTTCATCATAACGTCATGCGCGACTTTCAATTTTTTCACCCCGTTATAAATATTGCGGCGCGAAACGCCGGTGATAAACTCCGCCAACTCGTAAGTGTGGCCATGAATAATACGAAGGCGCACCGCCTTTCGAGTACTGTTAGGAAAGTCCCGCTCTGAATACATCGACAACAACGCATTCAGGTGCCTTTCTGTGAGAAACTGCCTCATACCCCTTTCACCCATTAAGCGCTTAAAGCTGAATTTTTTGTGTCGTCTAGCCGACTCATAATTTAATCCTTTTTGACTTCAAACCTCAGAAGAGCCAATCCACTGCTCATCGAGGTAAGCATCCCAACCATCAGGACTCACTGAGAAATAGTCGACACACTCCAACGTATCGTGCGTCCAGCCGCCTTTGGGGGCGTGGTACTGAACCATTTCCACCCCCTCCAAGCTCAGAATACGAAGCAATGCCAACGTGCGCCCTTCCATCTGGTCGGGCTCAGCCGGTGATAACGAACGGGCGACTATCATGAACCCATCTCCTTTCCTAACTTGCCTTTGTCATCGAAATGACGCTTCTGACAGCCTTGTTTCCACGCACTGCAGCTCCAATAGAAACTGCCTTTGTTTTTCCCGGACTTGCGCACCAACACACCTTTGCCACAGGCACACTTTTGATTTTTGGCGGGCTTGCCGCGCACGCTATCGAGGATAAGGCCACATTGCTCGCGGTCTTCACATGCCCAAAACGGTTTCTTGGTCGAGCGAAGGCGCATTTTTTTGCCACACAACGGGCAGGGCGCTTCGGGCTCAACGACTTTCGGTAAGGTAATAGTGATGTCTCCGGACTTCACCTTACTAACAATGGCGCGCACAAATCCTTCTTGGTTTTGCATAAAGGCATCGAGGCTCATCTCTCGCTTGGCAATGCTTTCGAGCGACTGCTCCCAAATCGCGGTCATCACCGGATTGCTCACTTCGTTCGGCAGCGCCTGAATCAAACCGCGTCCCGCTTCGCTACTTAGGAGCTTTTTCCCTTTTGCTTCCACAAAGCCGCGCTTTTTGAGCGTCTCAATAATGGCCGCGCGCGTTGCTTGCGTGCCAAGCCCTGCCGTCTCTTTCAAAATCGCTTTGAATTGAGCCGGAACATTATCGCTGCGTGCAATATTGGCCATCGCATCGAGGAGCGTCCCTTCGGTAAACGCAGAAGGCGGCGTGGTTTTCTTACTCACCACATTGACCTGGGAAAACGTCAGCGACTGACCGACCGTTAAGGAAGGCAGAGATTGAGATGCACTGTCTTCGCTCTTCCCTTTCCCCTCTTCTTTTTCTTCTTTCGCCACAACCCGCCAGCCTTTAACGCGCTCCACTTTGCCGGAGGTTTTAAAGCGGTGACCCACACACTGCAATTCAATCACAGTGGCGTCATCTTCGGCATGCGGATAGAACTGAGCGACGTAACGCTGCACGATGGCTTGATACACGTGTTTTTCGCGCTCACTGAGTCCGGTGAGTACCGGCGCCTTTGCAGTAGGGATAATGGCGTGGTGCGAGCTCTGCGCCACTTTTTTATCATTCCAACACGCGCTGCTTATTGCCTCGTCCGCACCTTGGCACATCGATGCAAACTCAAAGGTCTGACCCAACGACCTCAAAATTTGAGTCACTTCGCCTTGCTGGCTCACCGGCAAAAACGCGCAATCGGTACGCGGGTAGGTGGTCAGTTTGTGCTTTTCATACAAGGCTTGCGCCGTATCGAGCACTTGCTGCGCGGTGTAACCGAACTGAGCCGACATGGCCTTCTGCAGAGAGCCCAAGAAAAACAGCGCAGGATGTTTGGCTTTTTGGCGTTTGGTATCAAACACGGCGACAGTCGCCACTTGTCCCTGACAATTCCGAGCCACACGCTCAGCGGCCTCACGAGACACACATCGCCCTGACTCATCGCTTTGCGCTTCTGGCACTTGCCATTTAGACGAAAACCCTGTGTCACCGACGACGTCATAAAACGGTTTGGACACAAAATTCGCAATGGCTAAATCTCGCTCAACCACCAACCGTAAGGTGGGCGTTTGGACGCGGCCCACCGATAAGGCGCCGCGATAGCCGGCTTCTCGCCCCACCAGAGAGCAAAGCCGCGTTAGGTTCATACCCAGCAACCAGTCAGCTTGACTGCGACCAAGTCCTGCCCAATACAGCGATTCGGTTTCACTGCCAGGTTTGAGATTATCCAAACCTTTACGAATGCTCGCTTCGTCTAAGGCGCTGAGCCAAAGTCGAGAGACTTGGCCTTGGTAACCCACAAACTCTAAAATCTCACGAGCAATCACCTCCCCTTCACGGTCGGCATCGGTGGCTATCACCACCTCTGTCGCACTGGCCAGTAGCTTTTTGATGACATTGAACTGTTTCTTCTTGTCCGGTGGCACGACCATTTGCCAGGTCGATGGCACGATAGGGAGCGTGTCATAAGACCAAGCTTTTAATGCGGGGTCATAATGCTCCGGGTCGGCTTGAGACAGAATATGACCAAACCCCCAGGTCACGACCACACCTTGACCACGCAACGCCCCCTCGATTTTTTCATGACAGCCAAGTACCTTGGCAATATCACGTCCTTGAGACGGTTTTTCACATAAAAGCACACGCATGGTTTACCTCCAACCTACGCACAAACAAGGTGACCGCGTCACCTTTAGAGCGCCTTCTTGATAAAGAAAACTGACCCAATAACAAGTCACCCATCATGATGTCGTCACCTTGCTGGCGAGTTGTTTCTTCACCCAACCTGGCGTGACCTTACTGAGCGTCATGCCTTCACGGTTGCCAATTAAAGCTTGCTGCACTTGCGAACAAAATGGCTCTTGCGCTTTCACGCCGAGCTCCGCTTGAGCGCGTTGGTCGGCGTCACCACTTCGGCGCGACCGCACACGAAATCGAAGCGCCGCAATCGCGTTAGATAAATTCACTCCTCTCATCTATCACTCCCTATTTAAAGTTCAGATTGAGAGGCTGGGTTATTATTCGCCCCTGATTGTTGTGGCTTTTTTAATAACACCGCATCCACACGCTGCGCCATGATGGTAATTAACGAAGCCGTTAATGCCATGCCTGACGTCATTTGGCCTGGGTTATTTTTATCTTCCCAAACGTCGATGCGGAGTTCGCCTTCAATACGTACGCGCATGCCTTTTTGTAATAACTTACTTAACGCCTCAGCGTCACGCCCCCAATAACTGATATCTACCCAAAAACCGCCCTTATCTTCATAAGGACGCTCTGGGTCTTGTGTTTTAATTAAACGGTCGTACTTGACGTTAAATTTTAATAACGGTCTAGCTTCACCATTCGAACGGTCATTCGCTGGCTGCCAACGCAATTCTGGTGTCATACCAATATTGCCATCAAAAATAAAAAGACCTTTTGCCATCTGTTTTTCTCCTTTGAACAAAGTCACGAGAAACAGTATCAAAAAGGCAATAGAAAAATACTCATTAAAAATACATTGGTGGATGTATTTTAAACGAGTATTTATTTTTTATTTTGTGTTACACTATTTAAAGTTACGCCAAAATATCACTAACTATTATATTGATTACGTATCAACACACAGAACCGCTCGCTTAACGCTTTATTTCTTTTGCCTCACCCCTTTGCTTTCCCTTTCCCCTCCTGCCTCAGACGACAATATATTGTTCCATCAACAAGGTTGTCGCGTTCGCTCCATTTCCCACCTTGCTACTGCCTCATCCGTGTTATTTCTCTTTACTGCCTCATTTATTGAAACCTTGCCTCAACGTAATACCGAAATCCCCCGTTTTTGCTCCCCGTGCCCCTCAGCGCTGATCGCCTTGCTCACCGCTGAGGGGGCCTGTTTGCGCCACATTGAAGCCGTTTAATGGTTTACTGAGGCAAATTCTTACCTTAAGGTTATCTAGAAACCTGTTTTACTTGAGTCTTTATTATGAAACCTAAATATCGCGAAAGTCTTATTAATCAAATGAGGCAGATTCAACGTGATAAGAAAAAGAAAAATTCTAAACTTGAATCATTCAAAAAGGAAATACTCATCTTGAGGCATGTTAATTTAAGTTATAAAAAAATTTCAATTTGGCTTGACAGTAAACATAGTACGAAAGCATCCTTGAGCCAGATCCACTATATGACTTCTGTCGCTTGGAAAGATGATCCTTTCCTAAAAGATATTAAATCCATGGCAAAGTATGAGTAATCAATTATTTAATGAATTGATCCATAACAATTATCTTGTTATCGATCATGAACATACCCAAATAACAAAACCATCACAGAAAAAAGGATCGCCTTTAGATCGCTATCGTTCTGAACTCTTATTTTTCAGGCGCGAGATGGGCTGCTCTTATCACGATATTGTGAAGTGGCTTGCAATACATAAAAACGTTCACCGCTCTCATACTCAAGTTGCTTTAAGAATTCAACAATGGGAGGCAGAATATGCCAAACAAGAAAAGCTCCCAACGAAAAAAGTTTGAGCGCAAGGCGAGAAATTTTTTCAATTTCCACTATTTTGGGCTAGGTAAAAACAAAAAAGAGGCGAAAGGAAAATTAAGAAGTCAATCCACTCTTTTTCGACATGTGGAGACAGCTGCCTTTATTCAAGAGCGGATGGGCGCAGCCATGCTAATAGATATTACGCCACAAATGGCTTTGGATTATTTATCATCCCGAGTCGGTAAAGTTTGTAGCAAAATGCTTGCAAATGAGAGGCGTGTACTAGAGCGGATCGTTTATTTACATGAGCCAGAGCGTAGGCTTTATATAGAAGAAAAACTCGATCCTAGAGAGTGGGTAAATCGAGCTTATACTCACAAACAAATTCATCAAATCATGACACATCAAACTCCAGAAAATCAGTTAGCTACCGCGCTGTGTTTTACAGCGGGGCTCAGAGTACAAGAGCTCCTCACCCTCCAACGATTTGACGAAGCTTCAGCGTCAAAAGATCGAAAATGGCGCAGTGATTTGTTTTCGGGTTTGCAAGGCGAGAAATACGTAGTGAAAGGCAAAGGTGGACTATATCGAGCCGTCATGATCCCGCATTGTTTAGCGAAAAAATTAGAGAGGCATCGTCTGAGTGAACCCCGACAAATCAAAGACCGAAAATGTACTATCACTAACCGGTACAACATCACTGGCGGGAAAAAATTTACCGATGCTTTCAGTCAATTGTCTAAGCGAGTTCTAGGCTGGTCACACGGTGCTCATGGGTTAAGATATACTTACGCACAAGATCGGCTTAATCGTTCTATTCCCGATAAAAGTTACGAAGAAAAACTGGAAATCATCAGCCAAGAGCTTGGCCATTTCAGAAAAGAGATCACACCTCACTACCTTCATCGAGGTACGTGTTCGTAGAAATAAGGGCGCTCTTAGACCATGCTTCACAAAACTGAATCAGGAGGGGTTTTACCCCCTCCTGCCCAGCTCTACCTTACTGCTTCGTAGACAACAAATTGAGCCAGAAAACTTGTACCACCATCCTGGTAGCGAACCTCACAGAGTGAGTCTCGAACTAGCCATAAGCTACACAAGAACGTAAAGCACAGGACAATAAGTCCTGCGAGTGCTGTTTTATTTTTCGGCATATTTTGTTGCCTCCACAGTAAAGAGGCTCTACAATGAGTTTGTGGAACATCACTTAGGCCTCGTTAAATGAAAGTTACTGCGTCAACAGTAACCGGATAACGGGGCTTTTGTTTATCTGCCACAAGCAAACATAAAAGTCAGTCACTCATGGCAAATAAGCCAAGAGCGCCCAAACAAATTCTACCACAAGCCTTTCAAATCAAGAACGTTTGTTTCCAGCACCCCCACTTTCACCATTGATATCAAGCTTGTCAAAAACGACAAAGGGCATTCATTTGTGCTTCAAATGAATGCCCTTTGTATATCGTAAGTTTACGCCTTACGGCGACGTAGTTACCCCACGAATTAATCATTCAAGCATGATTTAGGCTCGCCAGCTTGCACGCTGACTGGTAGTGCTAAAGATAAAGAATCGCTCCTTAAGTTAAGTCTTTTGACACAATGGTCCCCCTCAGAACCTAGGCATCAAGTATGGTTATGTTGCTTGCAACAGGCTGTCGCAAAGTTGAATTTAGCCCTTAGAAATAAGAGCAGTATAATGACGCAGTGGCCATATTGAATTGATGTAAAAATCAAACAGTTGAATGAACAGGCGCAGAGCCTGAGCAGTTAAGTATGCTTTCACTTCTTTCTACTAGAGAAGAAGTCGCGACACGTTTCAGAGAGCCATTTAAGGGGGGTTAACCCCGTGTGCTTAATACTGTGCAGTCAGTATTCAACTACAACAGGATTAGTATAACACAAGAAAAAACAATGTGATGGGCTGGCTAGACGACTCAAAAATAGGGTTATAATGCCTAGCTTCGCTATCTAAATATAAAATAGCGACTCTTAATGACACGTTTGACTTTTACATAACAGGAGGGGGTATGGCGGTCTTTAATATCCGTTATTTGGATAAAGAAAGAAATACGCTCAAGTCCGAAACCGTGTACATGCGCTCTTTAGCTGCAGCCAAAGCCAGCGCCACCACACACGCGACTGAAAATACGTCTAAAATAGAAATTAGCGACGTTGTCGATAAACCCCTCGCCTTTCGTTATGCGACTGGCAAGTGGGATGAAGAAGAAAAACCAACTCTAGAACAAGGAAAAGAGATGAACCGTAAAGAATTAGTGGATCATATCGCTGTAGAAGTCGACATCACTAAAAAAGAAGCCGATGCCGCACTCAAAGCCATCATCGAAGGCATTACCACAACACTGGCCGATGGTGATGACGTTGCTTTGGTTGATTTTGGCACATTTAAAATCACCCACCGTGCAGCGCGTGAAGGCCGCAATCCGAAGACCGGTGAACCCCTTCAAATTGCGGCGTCAAAAAGCCCAACATTTAAAGCTGGTAAAAAACTGAAAGAAGTGTTGAATCCATAACGCTTTGCTCAGCCTCACTGAAATATTGATGATTTTAGTGAGGCTGTGAATCGCAAAGCATAGAGCCTTGATCAAAATTCAACAATTGCTTATCTTCTGTGTTCATTAACTTTAATACACAACTCTCGACACCCTGACCAGTATTCTCGTAATCGAGAATCACCTTTATCCCAGACATCCTCCCACCATGAACTATCAGTTTGTTTTTTTATTAAAGCTAGGGGGTCTATATTCCCTTTTTCCAACTCTTGACTATCCAATTCATCAAATATATAGCTCTTAATCATAATGTTAGAAGCACTTAAACTGGTAGAACCTTGAGAGCTTGTATATTCTTTGTAAAGCTGCTCCCAAAAGACAAACAACTCGCACAAAGAGTTAAAGCCACCGTTACCAACTGAGCCATCGAGTATATAAGGAGTGTAATAAACAATTGAACGCTGATTCTCATAAATTTTCACTACATATATACATCCAGAAAAATCCCGAATAAAAGCAATGTTGATTAAATCATCATATCGTTCCTTCTTAAGTAACCAATCGATGGCTTCTTTCGGCTTCTCTGGAATACGAATGTAAGTTTTATCAAATGGAGATCCATCACCATGTTTCAACCATTTTGGATCAGCAGAAAAGTAGTCAGCTAATGCATCAAGCTGTTCAAAAGTAGGTTCAACCTCCCCCTGAGCCCACTGTTCAACAATAGAGCCCTTTGCAAAACCCAATTTTTCAGCCACATGTGAGGCTTTCAATTCGAAATTAAGAGCACCATTTTTTTGTTGAATCAAAAAAGACAACCTCTCACTTATTTCCCCACGATAATACTCATCCACACTAGCTTCTGAGCCATTAAGTTCCGTCCATTTAGCAAGCGCATACCTAACTTCCGCTTCCACTGAGCGCTCATTAATAGAAGCTAGTTCATTTAGACGTTCTACAATTTCGACTTTTAAGTTTCGAATAGTTAATCGACCAAACATAGTTTTTTCCCTCAAATAAAACTGATGCCTTCATTTTGACATCATAACGCACTCACTCAAGTTCGTAGTCTGAAAATCACTATAAACATCACACAATAAATACAAAACAACATTAGTTCATTTTAGGTACACCTTTAATGCACTGGGCTATTTTAGTGCTGTAAATAGCAAAAATAGATGTATAATGCACCAACTTAACTAAACCAATGTAAAATGCACCAATGAACAGCAATATACGAATTTATGGTTACCTAAGAGCATCGACCGATGAACAAGATGCCTCGCGAGCAAAAAATGACCTTATTGACTTTGCAGACAAAATGGGATTCCCGATCGCGTGCTGGTTTGAAGAAAATGAATCTGGCGCTCAATTACATCGTCCTGAGTTATTTCGCCTGCTCGATGTCGCCATGGCCGGTGATATCATCCTAGTTGAGCAAGTAGACCGAATAAGTCGTTTGAACACCAAAGATTGGGAGCAACTGAAAAACATCATCGCCAATAAAGGGCTAAAGGTGGTGGCATTAGACCTACCGACGAGTCATCAGTTCATGAAGACCACCGATGAGTTTACAGAACGAATGCTTGCAGCACTCAACAGCATGATGCTCGATATGCTGGCCGCTGTCGCAAGAAAAGATTATGAAGATAGACGTCGACGCCAAGCGCAAGGCGTACAAAGAGCGAAAAAAGAAGGGAAATACAAAGGTCGACCGGTTAATGTCAAATTGCACCAAAAGATAGAGGGCCTACTTCGAGAAGGCAAAAGCTACAGCCAGATTGAAACGCTTATAGGCTGCTCCAGACACACGATTTCCAAAGTTTCTAAATTAATAAAAAATAACAATACACTATGTTAAAACCATCACGACAAGAACGAGCCAATCACTTTATCCAAAAAGCAAAACTAAAGTACGGTGAGCGGTACGACTATACGAAAATGAAGTATGTCAACCGGACTACTCCTGTCGAAATATTATGCCCAGAGCACGGCGCCTTCCATACAACACCCAATAACTTTCTGGCCACGGTAAAAAAAATCGGTTGCCCGCTTTGCAGTCGTGCACAGAAGGCAAAACGTACACCACAAAAAGCCAATGATAAGAATGAAATCAGGGGGTGTGGGACGGATAACTTCAACGTTCGTGGAGGGACGAAACAATATAACCACCTATTGCTGAAGGTGTTTGATTAACGAGTGACCACCTAGATAGGGGGATGTTTGTTATTTGTTAGGTATCGTTGCTCGGCGCTTAAGGTCTTGAGCCTTCAAAACCTTGGCTCCCATGATCACAACTCGAAGAAAACTCTGTTTTGATTGGGACTTGTTCCAATTATCTAGGTTCTGGCGCGTTGTAGATGCGTACCTAGCCAATTCGTCAACGGTATCAAACCCAGCCATTTTACTGAGTTCTGAGAGCTTATAGTCTGGTACAAAACCCATGAGATATCTCCGAAATTATTAGTCAAAATGTTTGACCAAAGTACTTATTTTAGTAAAGTATTTTGACTAATGGAAACTATCTCGTCAATATGTTTGACTAAAAATTTGTAGCTAAAATACCCTATCAAAAATTTCATGCAAAAAGGGCTGCTGTAATAACAACGCCCCTTAGCTGATAGCACTGAGATTTTAGGCCGTACTCAAATTAATTAGTCTTCGAATGGTACTGGGGAAGACTCACCTTTACCATCAAACAAAACAACCACTTCTGTTACCCCATTTTGCGGAGATCTTTCGACCCAACCATTAGGATCACTTCCTTCCTCTGGCGCACAATCTCGAGTCCTAGATACACAAGCGAACGTGTACATGACTTGGATACGCTCTTCATCTACGATCACCTGCATTGAGCCATATGTAGGTTTGTAATATTCATAGTAATTCTGCAAAGTACGCATTTTCTTCTCGGCTAATTCAGCGTCAATCGGTGCATCAATACGGTAGTAGACTAGTTCATCATCATAATTCCAGCCTTTACTCCACATCCCTTTGATGTGTGATGGGACGCCCATTTTTCCGATGTCGGCACTGGCTCCAGGATAGCCATTGACGGCTCCATAACTAAAGCCGGTCCAACCGCCTCCTGTAGTTTGAATAGACACGTCACTCATAATATAGAAATCACTAAGGCTTCCTGCGTTACCGATGGTTGATTTTATTAATGGCTGCTCTTCTTGACAGCCACTCAAGGCGACCATTGCAATGAGGAGTGTCGCTATTACGTACTTAGGCATTGTCCCAAATTCTCCGCTCTGGTGTTTTCTCTGTTTTTTCATCGGTTGTAATGCTGTTTATAAGCGTTTCCTTGACCGTCTTATATGGGAGATTTATCACCGTATCATGAGAGCGGTGGATATAGTTGTCAAAGATAAGCGTTGGTTGAAGCGTAGTCTTCCAATCTTCGCTGGTTAACTCCCCCAATGGCTTGGTTGATAATTCATCCCATAAAGACTGGCAGAGCTCATCGGTGACATAGTCAGGAGTTAGGTTTTCAACATACGCCCGATCGATCCACTCAATCCCTGCGTTTTGAGCTTGTTGCTTCATGCGTTCGAGGGCTAGCCCTGCTATCGCATTACTCACGGGTTTAAAGTGATAAAAATAGAGCGTGTTGTCTTTTTCTTTTACCTCACCGTAATGGCCAAACCGTTGTCGGCATGTCTTTTTCCATTCAGCGTCTTTAACTTGGCGAGTACGCTCTATCATCGCAGCCTTATCTGAACTTCCCCCTGGATATGCAAAATTAGCGTGCACGATATCAATGATTTCTGATTTTATCTCGTTACGGTTGTAGGTACTGCTCACCGGAAAGCCCACATAGTCAGGAAGTCCTTCTTTCTCATATTGCTCAATTGAAGGGTAACCGCCTCCCACATCGGTATGGCATCCAGGGAAGTGTTCTTGGTAGAAATTATCGGGTAACCAATTATCACGACTCAGTGACGTTAATGGGAAGTTTTTCCGATACTCATGCTCAGCAACCAACTGCAAGACCGTGGTGGCCATGGTCGGCTCTAGGCCCAACTGAAAATTACCTTCATCGTTATTCCCCGCTAAGTAAAACGACCCTACGGTATCAAATAACCCCAAGAACCTTACACTGACGCCTTTCGTATCATCGCGTTCATAACCACCTTCTTCTGAAAACTTTTTGTTGGTTTCATTACCCAGTAGATGAGGATAAATCGTAACATCCGCTTGCTTACCTGTGACTGGTCTATGGTAATCGGGTAAACCCTGATACAGGGCATTAACAAAATGACGAGACAATGCCGCACCTCGGCTAAAACCGATAACATCGAAAATGATGTGAGTAAACTCATCATACTTGTCGCCCATTAGATCAATCTCTCTACGCAACTGATTAAGTAAACTCTGCCATTTGTAAAATGCACCATTTTCACCGTCCACATAGTTGAGTAAGACTTTGCCGCTAATACCCGCAATAGCATCAGCAAAGTCTCCATCAAACGCACGCGGTGCACTCACTCCAAACGCCTGCTCGGGACCTGTTTCATCTTTGGCTGCATCGATGATGGCAGGGCGCTGACTGTCGTCTTCAATGTCGACAGTGCCGACACCGGATACATAAATTTTTGCTGATTTACCTTGAATTTGTGGATAAGCCGCAAACAAACGCGCCACATTACTGCGAGATTTATTACCACGCAATTCTTTGTAAGCATCATTCTTGTCGTTGGCCCCCGTGCCATCAAAAAACACGCCGACGCGAAAGAGCTTTTCAGGCCGAAGGTTGACGACCGGTATACCTTTGGCAACGATACTGGGACTATTAATGGCGACAATCTCTGTCCCATGTAATAAACGGCCAGGGTGTGAGTAATGGCAATTCAGTGGGGCATGATATCGTTCATTTGGGGTTTCCTTACCTTGTCCTACATCCACAAGTTCTGAAATATTCAACGCAAGTCCTTGCTCATTGAGCCACGCTGGGTTCACCGTAGAAAATTCATCTTGTGTCAACTTACGAGGTAGATAGAGTAAGTGCTGGTTGTCCAATACCTGATTATCGATACGCCATTGAATCGGTATCGCACTTTGCCAAGCGGTAGGACGAAGCTCATCGCTAAGAGTGAGTTCATCCGAATAGGTCAGGCAGAACCGACAATTACCATTACCGATAATTTTGTACTCTTGAACGAGCTTGCCTTCACTAAAGTGGTAATAATATCCTTGAGTGGCAAGCCCTAGTCGCTCACCAAATTGTACAGCCGGCATTACTGCGAGGAAGGCTTCATTGAGTGCGTTCGTCCCTTTAGGCTTAGCTAAGACGTTAGGGATGAAAAGGGGGACTGATGTGCCTCTCGATGACAATGCAAGCGTCCTTGGCGCATCCTCTTTTATGTTGGCCACCAATTGAATGCTGTGTTCGTTTTCTTGCTCGTTCCAACGAGAATGCATCGGTGACGTACTCGTTTTAGCTAACGCCACATCCCATCCAACATGGGCTTTAAAAGACGACTGAGAGCAAGAGAGCTCAAAAGCGTATTCAAGATCCGGTCTTTGGTCTTCTTCTGTATTACTGACGGTGGTTTGGACGCTTGCGAGTTTAGGCTCTGGTTGCACTGGTGGGTAATACGCACTTTTATAAGAAGAGTCTGATACCGCAGACGACGATCTCACCGCCACCCACCGTTCTGATTTCAATTGGAGCTTTAAGGCGTTGAAATAAGCATTTCGGCTTTGGCCTACTAAAGGAGCAAGTGTTCGTTGCAACTCATCAGGCAGCGCATCATGAAATTTAGATATTGAACCGCTGTCAATCAAGTAGCTTGTTAGCTCATCGGCAGCGATAGACTGACCACCTTGCTTTTGATGAAACTCGACCACTTTGATATCCGATATACTCATGACACCCTATTCCTCTGCAAAAAGCACGTTTGATTATTGGTGAATAAATAAACGTATCTTACTGAATAATAGGGTGTGTGTGTGCCGTTATTCCCTGTCATTATGACGGAATGACACAAAGGTGCCTTGAACGGCTTATGTGGGACTTATCGCTGACTTAGACGATACCCTATCATCTTATATCACCGACTCGAAGATTCCCCCCACCTTGACTCACCGCCATCAGGCCATGGAGGAGCGCGCGACGACATACAGAACGAGCAAAGCGAAAAAATATTGATCTCCGCACTTTTCACAAAAAAGGTCGAACAGTCAGTCACTATGGCTTAAATCTTGCCCCCTCGCCTTGCCAGAATGCGCGAGCGCAGCGAGTAAGATAAGACGGTGATATTGACGTGCGTTCGGGGTATATCGCTGCGCTACCGGATGGTCAGTGGAAGTGGGGCCCGTTCTTATCGTGATATCTTCTGCAGGTGAGGTTATCGAGGAACTTGATACGATAAGAATGGGAGGTACTTTAAGGCACTTTGGTTTATCCACTCTATCCACAGATTTTTAAAATTAGTAATAGAAAGAAAAGTATCGAATTTAAGTAATAAAATGGGGTATCTACTTTTCACCACCGTAGTATCTATATATCTCAATAGTTAGTATCCATTTTGTGTGGATAACGTACAAAGCCAGCAAAACGCTCCCCATAAGAGAATTTTATCCACCGCAGACTGAAAATCAGTCGAAAAGAGAAACAATAGAGGTAAAGTCTAACTAATAGAGCGTGATGAAGGTCAAATTAAGTGGGCAGAGGGATGTACTAAAGCCGCTTCGAAGAAGCAAAAAGATGAAAAAGTAGGAAGATTAAGCCGCGATGGTCTCGGGCGGTGAAGCGGTAGGAGAGAAGCCCAAATGTTTAAGGCGGGTATTCGCAGTCACCTCGAACTCTTGCTTACTCAGTATTCTGTCTAACCCTTCATCGAGCATTTTTTTAACAACGAGGCTCAGCGCTCGTGAGCGATCATTGGTTTGTTGAACTTTCTGTTTGGTACTGGCTGCCCCAATCGCCTGGTTACGACGCTCAATGGTGCCTTCCCATAGGGTATTACGCAGTATGGCCAAGCGCGCCGGTAGGCTCCCTGCCCCCTCTTGAATCGCAAGCTTATCCTCCGCTTCAAATTCTTGGCAAAGTTTCTTTCCAGCGGTTTCTCCGCCAACTAAAGTCCCGAAGTCATCCGTTAAGACATAAACGTTGTTGAGATTGCGCTTTTGCCCATCACTTTTATCATGCACCAGGCCACCACGTGGGTCGGTCGCCAGGTTATCCCCAATAAAGGCATGACGAAGCAACCCACACTGGATCAGTAAGGAGAACCAACGAGAGACCGTGGATTGACTTTTACCAATCACTTCGCCAATCTGTGACTGTGTGCCTCTCAGTGAGAACGAACGCGTGCTGAGACAAGTGTTGCAAATCATATAGAGCACTAAGTGATCGAAGGTTTGCGCCGCGTCTTTACGATACAACACCGTGCTGCCTTGACGTTGCAATTGGTAGTAGAGCCCACCGTTAGCCCGAGCGCCGTGTTTTAACACCGCACGAAAGACATCCGCTAGACCCGCTGGGAGCTTAGGCGGTTGGCCACTTTTCTTCCAGCGCTCAAGCGCATACTCAGGGCGATGATGAAACGCAACCAAGGCCGCTTCATAATCCGAGAGCGGTTGGGTGGCCTTCCCCATAGGAGTTTGTTTGGCTTTTTCAAGTTCAACCAAAAACTCAGAGCGCTTTCGTGAACGCTTACTTTCGCGTACATATCGCTGCGCTTCATACTCGTTTGCCTTATCTTGCAGCGTTTGCTCTTCCTCTGACGCGGGTCTTTCGCCCGACAAGACTTGATACGCTTCATCGGGGTGATAAGGCGCGCCTTGCTCCACCGCAAAAGAGATCGTGCTTGGCTTAGCCGTTAGGGGCTCTGGCGCCCCCTGAAACACGGTTCGTTTAGCCATGAGAGACCTTAATCACAGGCGCAAACTCCGCACGCTCGACCCCTTCAAGGACTTCAAAAGGGATAGCACCGAGCTTAGCCTGAGCGGCTTGCGCTTTTGCATTGTTGTCCGTCACATCTTGTCGGGTCACCCCCGAATGCTGAAAGGTGACGCTCATTGAAATGATCCCACGCAGGGCTTTTAAGCACGCAAGGCGATGTTGTTCAAATTCACTGCGGGCCATCTGCGCTTTAAAGTGCGCATCTGACAGTTGCACCATCGCAATATCAAATTGCTCTAACAATGCCAGCAGGCGCCAACCAAAGCGCGTCTTGACCGATACCGACTTTTTCACCGGCGCGCGGCTCAAGGTTTCATGATACAAAATGCGAGAGCTATTGCGCTTAGGCAGTACATCGAGCGTGGATTGGCACAAAGCAAACGCCGCGTTGATAGCACGCTCGATTTCAAGCAAGGCAAAATCCGCGTAGGGATCGTCATGGCGCGCCGCATGCTCCAGTGTCGAGAGACGTTGAAAAAACAACCCAACACCGGGGGCTTTGCTCCGTTTCGATGGATTCCACAGTTTGACGGTTTCGACGCTGTGCAATTGCACCTCGGCGCTGGCCATCAAACCACCCATTTTGTTGCTTTGCTGCTTTTTATTGCTCATGCTCTTTATCCCACTTTTCTAATTCTTTCCATAACGCGCCCAAACTGACTTGGTACGTCCTCGCTATCTGCAACAGTGCCTCTGCACTGATTTGACGGTAATCCCCTTGCTCCATCAGCGCTTTGCATACGGCACTGTGTTGTTTATGGGAGATGCTTCGACCTCGATATGATTTATCAATGGATAATTTATCTCGAAAGGCACAGCACTCTTCGGCTCGAACCCCGAAAAAATGCATCATCATTTTGTTGTTCGCACCATGTAATAAAAACGTTTTATGCTCTTCTGGCGGCTCTGCATCAGAAAATAACGCCTGCATCAACGGTGTGATATCAAGTGCGCCTTTGCGCTGTCTAATCCAACCATCCAGCTCGCGATACGAAAGGCGCTCTAATCTAGAAATCTGCGCATCACTCACTCCAATGGCTTTTAGCACCTCCTCTTGACCAGAGACGGCCAAGTAAGCCAGTTTGGTGATCATGACATGGCACACTTCACTGGTAAGATCGTATTTTTTCATGCTCATACCCCCTCCAACATCACAAGTGGATTGACCGCGTAGCGAGTTTCCCACGCTTCGGTCAAAGGAAACAAAAAGCCGTTCAGCGCTTGGTTAGAATCTTGAATGCGCGCTTTATGTACGTTGCGCGCCTCTTTCGTGACGATATGACGCTTTAGAGGTTGCAACCCTTGTTGTACTTCGCTGTAACTGTTGGCTTTGGCGTATTGGCAACGCTCATCGATGAAGGTACGAAAGGCGCCAGGCGAGACCACAAACAGACCTTGTTCAAGGCGATGGAATAACGCGTCTTGACGATTCACCGGGTGCACGCCGCCTTTAAGGACTGAATCTAACCATTCATAGAAAGCACGGCCCAAGTCTTCGCCGTTGGTCTCTCTCAAATCAATCTTCTGCATGAGAGCGTGAGGCTCACTGGACTCAGGCACAGAGACAGGCTCAGCGTTTAACGCTTCCAACGCGGCTTCGACCTCATCCATCGGCGCAGCGGGCTCTATTGCCGCTGAAGTTGTCGCTTCTGGGTCTTCATCCTCTTGCTCGATGGGCGATGTAGTCTGCGTCATAGCTGGCTGCATGAAAGCCATGAGGTCATCACTGATGGCGTCATGGTTGGGTGGCGCTTCAAGATGAGTGGTGTCTGCCATAGGTGCATCTTCATTCACAGACACGATTGACTGAGGTTGAGCAGGTGTCGCTTCTCCCTCAACGTCTACCTCAACAGGAAGAATGTGTCCCACCAGGCTCTCCAGCTCTGCTTCTGGGGCGAATGTCGGCCAATGCACACAGATAAAGGTAAAGGTTTGGCGCCAGTCAAACTCAGAGAGCAGCACCTCACACTTCCAAATCGCCAGGTCATCGGCATTCGGACGAATAAGTTGGTGTTGCTGCAGCTCGTTAAACAGACGGGAATTGTCCGAAGGGACAGAGGTGATGCCACGCTCAAGCAGCGTGCTGCGTAGACGGTCAGCAATGGGCTTACTCATCAAGTAAAGGAGATCCCCCTCCACAAAACCTTCGGCGCCTTTTTTGTTCAGTGGGAGGGTCGCGCTTTGCAGAAGGTGCGATAAAGTCAGCTTGAGTTGTCCCGCCAGGGACACCGTCGCCCCGCGCGCTTGCTCAGCGGCGAGATTGATCCCCTCTTTGTCGGCGCCCAAGTCTTGCGCGACGCTGGCCGCGTCCGCTTGCGTCACGATTTGCTCAATGACATTGTCGGGGTTTTTATGACCTGATAGATATTCAACCATGGTGTGAAACAAGGCTTTGTCGCTGGAGATAGCCAGCATTGCGTCAGAACTGAGCAATTGAGTCAGTAGGGTATGGCCCATATATTGGTGCGTCGAATACTGGCGTGCTTTGTGGTATCGGCAGCGGTACGGTCTGGTGATGGCGCCCATCACTGGACTCCAACGCTCCCCCTCCCCGCTTTCTTGATGCAACTCGATGTCTACATCATTGATCTTGCCTGAGTCGTGCAGCAGCGCGCACAAAAACACGCCATAGACCCACACAATTTCACGGTGGATAACCTCTTCGGGTGGGGTGTTGGGTGGTAATATCGCATTGCGGCGCAGACGCATCGCGTAAATGGCCACATCGAGGCTGTGAAGCAGTAAACCGCGTTTACCGGTGTGGTGATAATTTTCTGATGCAGGGATATCTTGACACCACATGGCGTAGTTCACGACCGTATCGACGACAAACTCAGGCCACACCTCAAACGGCAGCGCAAGGCCGCTGCGTTTTAAGACGCGGAGTTTGTCCTGGATAATCTCGTCGTGTTCAAGCTCAGCCCGAGTGGCAGGCAGCACAAAGCCCTCTGGAGCGCTCAGCGCACCAGAGGGAGATACATCGGATTGATTATGTTGTTCATCTGCGTAAAGCCAATCAATGAACCGTTTAATTGATTGAAACATCCTTAACCTACCTTCTGAGCTATCAAAACCAAAAAATACTGTATATAAAAACAGTACCACAAACATTTCGTTGCATACAATACCGATCAAAAACCGTTTGAGGCAAAAACACTGACCCCTAGGTTTGAACCCATTTCATGCACGAAATAAAAGTAACAGAGACGAAAAAATCAAGGCGAGAGAGCCCTGTACTCTGAATATTGGTAGGCGACACAGCACAGTTAGTGCATGACGCTAAGTCGAGCGCGAGGCTCGTCGGGTTTGATAGCACCAAAGCAATGTAGGCTAAGGGCAGTTAAGTATGCTTTCACTTTTTCCGTTTGAACTTGGAAAAAGCCGCGACACGTTTCAGAGAGCCATTTAAGGGGGGTTAACCCCGTGTGCTTGACTGCGCATTGGCAGACGGAGCAACTCTATAAAAATTGAACAGAGAGATCAAGTCCTTGAAGGAAGGCTGAGAAGGCAGGACACCGTTTGTTGATTCAGTATTGATGTGGTGATGAGTACTGATCATCTTGACCAATAGGCGATTGACTAAGCATCACAGAGGGGAAAGACGTCCCTCTTCATTGGCATTAGGTAAATGTTTGAATTGGAACTATTGTCACATAAGAGCACAAGAATAAGGTGCGAGCCCCAGAGCATTAGGGGCTCGCAATAGTGCGCAGTGGGATGCGCGCACTAAATTTGGTGTCGGGGTGTAGTGCATGAGTGGGTTTTTAAAGAGCCAGAAACCAAAAGGTAACACTGTAACCCTAAGGGTTCAATTACTTAATTTTTTTATATTCGCTAAAATTTAGGGGAACGGAATAAATAGAATTAAATAAAATGACTACTGATCAATTCAAACAAAAGCTAGCACTATACATAGATAGTTCAGGGCTCAGTGATTCAGAAATTGCAAGACGTTTAGATGTAAATCGAGTTAGCGTTGGAAAGTGGCGAAAAACAGGACAGATCTCAAAAGAAAATTTATCTAAATTATGTAAAGAACTAGGGGTTAGTGAACAGGAATTCTTTTATTCTTCTACGTCTGATTTACCTCATAGAAAACTAACTATTATCCAAGAGGTTCTTCTTTTAGAAAGTAGAGATATGATGATTATCGAAGATATAGAAAATATTTTAAGACAAATAAAAGGTTAATTTGTGAAGTAGGTCATTACTGAGCTGACTACGTTAGGAAGCAAAGAAACTGAAAGATATATGGACCATGCTTGTGTGGGATGATACAGAAAAACTATCAATAACCAGCTGTGTTTGGACTGGTTATTGATAATCAAAGAGAATCCAAGAAACCTTTAGCTAACAACTCGTCTACTTTCGACATTTCATTGTCTTCTGCTTCCTTAGCTTTACGATCTCGATCTATCGCCATTTGTTCCTTACGCTCTGAAACTTTAAGTCGTATCGCATCGGCTTGCTCATCTCTACCGATTAATCGAAGGTTTTTCTCCAATTTAATTAACACATCCAGTTCAACTTTATTACCGGACTTACTGGCTACGTTAACTTCTTGCATAAGCTCTAGAACCTTTTTAGTCGCTTCCTTCACTTTATCTTTCGGCACTTGGTTGAGCCAACGAACATTGAATTTAATTAAAGACTCATTGTTAGGTTTCTCAATAATCTCGTACCCTAAACGACCATTTTGGGTTAATACTTCAAGTTTACCCTTGGCCTCAATGGAATTAGCTATCTCCATCAATGAAGGCTCTATAACCTTATAGATAAAAGCTGACTGCAGTTCGTAAGACTTTTTTCTAACTTCGCCATTCTTACCAAAAACGCCAAACATAGTTTGCAGTTTGGAAATTTTAAGGTGGTACATTTCTTTGTCGTAACGATAACGCGATAGAAATTCAAATACCTTCTTAGTGTTCGGGTTTCTCAATGCTTTGAAAAACTTATTGTCGATTTTCGCGTGACCGTTATCAGAAGCGTTAATAATATAGGTTTTACGCAACTTGCCATTAGGCGTGATGGTGAGCGTACCGCCAGAGTATCTGATTTCCGATAAGATAGGACGGTAAATAAACTGTCCGTTTTCTTCTATACCTATCTCTCTTTGCGCCAAACCTTGCGATGGACGTTGAAGAGCAGCGTATAGTTGTTTCTTTTCAACTTGGAAAAACTCACAAAGCTCATTTGAACTAAATGTATAATCAGGAACAACTTCATGACCATTTTCATCTTCCCAATCACACTCTCTCATACGCGTTAGCATCAAAGCGAAAATATCCATCATCTTAGATGTAAGGTCCGTTGATGCATAAATTAGCGAGTGGGATTTTAAATGATAAGCATCATGTTCTTCTTTTATGTTATTCGTTGCCATGGGTTTGACCTATCCTTTCAATTCCCCAAACCATCCATTTTCAGTGTTTGAGGGAAACATAACTTACAGTAATTCTGAGATTAGTTGATGTGCTTTAAGCATTCAACTAATCTCAGAATAGCATACACCTTGTCATATTTAGCATTCAACTCATATTTACTAAGTGTTTTTTGGGCTTTGATCACATGACTAACAGAACTATTTAGCTCAAATCACAAATTCAGCATTATTTAATCAGTAAGATATCATTACCTAATGCTTAAAGCATTACTGCTATCCGAATCGCTTAATTCCATCCGAAATAGCATTAATTTTGTCCCAAAAAAACCAATCAGTACAAGGAAAAGTTATAAACCATTGATATTAAGCATTCAACAAGTCTGAAGTGCTTATTTTGGATTCAAAAGCATTAAACAAATCCGAGGTTGACTTATTTGACTCCGAATTGCTTATTCTGGTCATTCAGGCATTAAAATAATCTGAAAGCCTTGGTTTTTTCCGAACCTTATTATTTCAATCCGAACGACTTATTTTGGTAGGAGTCCACTTATTTCTATCTGATTTTGCTTATTTTGGTCGTATAACACTTTTATCAATCCGACAAAACGATCAACTAATCCGATTTAGCATAATTTAAATATGTTATGAAAATGTAACAGCCCTTGCATATCAAGGGCTAGAGATGTTTTAAAACAACCTTATAGGATCTTATAGGCTTTATAGGTGATCCATAGGTGATCTTATAGGTGATCCATAGGTTTAATAATTAGAGGTGTTTTATAGGAAGGTCGTGCATAAAGTGTATATCTCTCTCTTGCTACGCTCGTTCGAGATTTACACTTTATACACAACTTAATAATAATAAAAAAAAATACAACTTTCCGATGATTTATACATCCATGAGAAAAAAACTACTGAGATTCATATTGTTAAGTGAGCTCACAAACAGCTCTTTAGGTATACTAATTTTTTGTAGTTGTATTGATTTTTGATATAAGATAAGGTTGTGTTTAATTTGATTGGTTTGGTAAAGGAAGTTATGAGTACTAAGTTAGAAATTGAAAGACTCAAAGAAAGAGCTGACGCCTATATTCAAAAACGTAACGACTTCTATCCAAAAGAAGAACGATTATACACGAGGCAAGAAGTTTCAGATTACTTATCCATTAATAAAGTTACTTTAGATAATCATGTTAAGAACTTAGGTTTTAACGTAAAGGCTAGAGAAGGCATGCAGTGGTCGATGAGTATATCTGAACTTTACGATTTTGAGAGTCTTCTTCCCAAGAATCTACAAAAAAATGAGCACTTTCATCGTAAAGCCAATCAAAAATGCCAAGTAATAATGATGCAGAATCAAAAAGGAGGTGTAGGTAAGACAGTATGTGCAGCTACTGTAGCGGCATGCTTAAGTGCTGAGTTTCCTGAAAAACTACGCATTGGATTAGTTGATTTAGATGGCCAATCTACTCTTAGTATGTACTACGCTTCTAATGCTCAACGTGATAGTGAGTTTAGCGTTGGGGATATTGTTAGGGGAAACTATAGTTTTGAAGATGGCGAAACATTTGAAAAATTGGTAAGTGACGCATTTTTACCTACAACAATTCCAAACCTCAGAATTTTACCAGCTTTACAGTCAGATCGATCTCTCGAAGGTTGGTTTCACCGAGTCCATAAGGATTTAGACAACCCATATGGGCAAGTTAAAAAGATTGTTGACGCTGTTAAAGATGAATTTGACATCATTATATTGGACAGTCCTCCGTCATTAAGCTTCATGACTTATAACGGATACTTTGCAGCTACAAGTATTGTGTTCCCATTAGCTGCGAATGAAAATGATATTGATGCAACATGCAACTACTTTGCTAACTTACCTGAAGTCTGGGCTCTATTAGAAAACTATGAGCATAAGGGATATGACTTTATGCGTATGCTAGTAACTAATTATCGACAAACAGTATCAAATACTTCGTTGATGAATCAACTAAATCGTTCCTTTGGGGAGTGGCTTTACCCTACTCAGTTCAAGCATTCTGAAGCAGTGCAATTGTGTACTTCTATGATGAATACAGTATTCGATCTAACCGCAAGTGAATACCCAAAAGCAAAAAAAACCTTGAACGATGCTAGAACGAATGCTTTTGAGGTGGCTAGTCAGATTTATCGTGATGTAGACAATGTATGGAGTATCAATAATGGCTAGGAAGAAGCAAGTTTTAGGTATGACTGATAATCAGCCGGGAGCTGATGTTGCTAAGTCAGCTCTAGCTAAAAACAATTTAGACTCGTTACCAGAGAAGCTTAAACGTGACTTGGAATCTACAGGTGGGGATTTGCGTTCATATCTACATGATACGTTTGGATTCACACCTGAAAAAAAAGAAGTTCTTTGGAAGTTAAGCTCTGGAGCTACAGCTAAATTTTTGGAAATTAGTCTTACTTACGAACAAGTTAAAGATAGTACTTATGTTGATTTTAGTATAAATGGTCGCGATCAAGAGTACCTAAATAAAGTGAACTTAGAAGACCTATCTACAATGGACTTCCAACAGTTTTATCCAGCGATTGCTAATCGTAAAAAAGGGAAAATAAGTTTTCTAGATGGCTCTAGGCGTCGTGCCTACTTCTTGTCTCAAGAAGGAAAGATCCCGTTTTTTTCGGTTTTAATTAGTGATAATGATATTTCTCTAGTGGATGCTCAAGCATTAGCTAAGTCGATTCAAACGGCGAAAGAACATAACCTTTATGAATTGGGAAAGCGCTGTTTGTCGATGAGAGATAATGTAGGTCTAACCCAACAAGATATTGCCGATGCTTTTTCTATCTCTCAATCAAGAGTGTCTAAAGCTATGAAGGCAGCAATGACTAGTAAAGAGCTTTACGAATTATTTGATGATATCAACGAGCTGTCTGGTTCAGACTATGCTGAATTATCCAAGGTAGATGTTAATGTTTTGTCGGAGAATGATAAAAGCTCTTTATTAAAAGAGATTAAAAAAGGAAATGTCGACACTGTAATGCCCCAGCTTAGAAAGCTCCTGAAAGATCACAAGCCTATTCCAAAGAAGGCTATTGTTTCTTATATGGCAGAATATGAAGATAAAAAAAAATTTGCTAAGAAAAGTGTCAACAAATCCACCAGAAAAACCACTTATGAGTTCCAAAGATTAAGTAGTAGTGAGCAGGCCATGATCGATGAAGCAATCATAGATGTTTTCAATAAAATGGAAGGTAATTAACTTTAAATACCCGGGTTATTCCACAGGAATATCTCCCACATATCATGGGTTATTCCACAGGAATATTTTTAAAATTAGACAAGTTAGATAACCGAACTTCCCTTTTTACCCTTTCCGGATAGGGCTTTTCCCTTGGGAAAACCCTTCCCTTGACCCCTTTCCCCTTTGGCGCAGCCTACCCTTTGAAACAAAACACTAGCCTTTTGAACCACAGCGCTGAGCGCAGGACATTAGGGGGATTGCTTCAATGTCTATCGGGGAACAATGATTTGAGTCTTATTGGAAATAGGTAACCGTAGTTAGGTTGCTTCAGACGTTTGCTTGGTGAGATAGAGTAAAAAAAGAAGGGAGAGTAATGATGCTCTCCCTTTCTTGTTTACGATGATAGGTCAATCATCTCATGTTGGCAGTGCTGACATTGTAATATCGTGACAGGCTGCTCTTGGCTATAGCGGTTATCTGCTCCAAACTCACCACGCTCTAAGAACGGTGGCTCTTCGTTGGCTGGAACATCGAGAGGTTGTAATGCGCCCTGCTCTCCACAGTTGATGCAATAGTTCATTTGTTTGCTCCAATTAAGATAAAAAGGGAGCGTACCGGGAGGCAAGCTCCCGGTTTGGGTTGAATTATTGTCGGATCTCACGCATCGCCTGGGCGATGTGTTGCAAGACCTTGTCAGCGCATTGCTCCAACGCTTGTCGGGTAGGATTGGGCTCACGCTCAAGTAACCGTTTCAGTTGGCAAGGAAACGCCTCCCCGTAGAAGAGGTACAACTTATCGGGCGCGTCTATCTCAAATTGCGCCAGATAGTGCTCGACTACAGGAATGACTGTTTCCAGTACGAGAGTGAAAAATTCCAAATCCCCACCGTTTGAGACCTGCTCAAACAATAAGTGGTTGTCGTCGCCATACGGAAAGCCTTCTTTGAAATACGCAAAGGCTAAGGCATGGTCGGTTGATATGAGTTGCGTCATCATTGTGTCCTTAAAAGTCGATGGGCACCCAAGCCCAACGGGCATCAGATGCCCATTGGGGGAAGTTAAGACGTTAACGTCTTAACGCGTTGTTTGCTTGAGTAAGGATTTGGCTAACGCCACCTCCACACTGTCGCCATCACTATTGAGTACATCCAATCCATTATCCGGCATGTCGCCAGAGGTCGATTGGGTGACCGCTATCTTCTTGGCCATCAATTCAAGGCACGCCATTTGCGCGCTGTCTTGGTAGCCTAAAAAGCTCACGTCCACATCCTCTCGTTGACCAATACGCCAGCTGCGTCTGGCCGCTTGCATCAGCGTGTAGACGTTATAGCCGGTGTTGGTAAACACAATCGAAGGGAACTCCAACAAGTCCAGTCCGGTCTTGACCAGCTCTGGATTGGTGATGAGCACATCAATGCCTCTGTCCACCTGCTCCAGTATCCAATCTTCTCGGTCTTCGGTTTTTACGCTTGAACGCAGCACGGCGCATTTTAAGCCTTGGTCACTTAGCAGTGATTTGAGCCTCGATGCGGTGTCGCGCTTGCCGGTGTAAACGGTGTACACCAAGGTCCGTCGGCCTTTAAGTTTGTTCGCATTGACCATCTCAATGAGCTGTTGCTCTTTGGGCGTGGGCGTCTGCTCATCAAACAAAGCCGGAATATAAGCCAGGGTTTCTTGAGTACGAGGGTGAGTTACCCTCTCTTCTCGAAACGCGCAATCTGGCCACGCCAGCAGCGCACTCATGACCACGCCTAATAAGGTTTGGTCTCCAGCGGCCAACGCTTGACGAAGCCTCGCGGTTAAGCGTTGTTCCATGTCGGCGTAATGCATCTGCATCTCATCCTCCATAGCCACTTCAATAAAGTGCTCTTGGTAGTCTGGCAAAATGCCGTCACCCATGTCAGCCAGTTTGACGAACACCGTGTAAGGTAAGACGAATTTGGCCACTCCCATCGGCCCAAAACCGGGCGCGCGGGTTTGACTCACTTTGACGTTCTTGCCTTTCGCGGTTTTGTGGTTCACATCGTGGGTCACTTTCATGATTTCCTTGATGATGCCGTGCTCTTGCGAGAACGAGAGGGCGGCGCTGCCGAGTTTTCCTCGGTGGTAACGATAGCCCTCTTCCATCATCACCGATGGCATGGTGCGCCACAGCAGATAAAAAAGGTCTTCCGCGTAGCCGCCCATCAGCGTCCCCGTCAGCAGTAAGCACTGTTTCACACAGCCTGCGAGTACCTGCATGGCTTGGCCTTGGGCCGCCCCTGCGTTCTTATATTCGTGCGCCTCATCGATGATGAGCCAGTCAAAGAACCCCTTCGGGAAGTAACGTTTGATGAACTCACTCGCCTGGTAGTCGCCTTGACCAAACGCAAATTGCGTTTTGGCCAACTTGCGCTCAATGCGTTCAGATTGTCGGTCGTTAAACACAAACTCCCCGTCTTCATCAAGCAAGTTAACCAGCTCGTAAATGTTGTCCGTCAGCGCTTTCGCCAGCACGCGCTCACCCACGCCATCGAGCAGCTTCCCGGCGGTGACTTTACCGATGGTCGGTAAGGTCTGCAGGGCGCGTGAAATCGTCTTGCTCAGGTTGTCGTTCTGGCGTTGACGTTTAAGTGTCCACAGCGGTGCATGGCACGCTTTGCAGCTCTGTTGCACTTCCACCGAAAAATGCGTCGGTGCGATAAGCTCGCCCTCTTCATCTCTGGCTAATGCGCCGCAATCCGAGCAACGAACAAAGTCCAGTTGGGCGGTTTGCGCCTGCAGACCGTCATGGCCTAACGTGCGTTTGAGCGTCTTAGTTTGATAAGCGCTCTCCCAGTGGTACCCCATGCGCATCCGAACCCGGCCCAGTATCATGTACTCAGGCCCATCATGAGGCGCCGCTTGTCTCAGCTTGAGCAAAGAGCGCAACGTATCAGGGCCATTGAGTACCCACACCTTGGCGTTGTGAACGGTGTCGAGAATTTCTCGGCGCCATTTGTACACCAGGTGCGGCGGGGCTAACAGCAAAAAGCGTTTGGCCTTGCCTTCATGGAAAGCCACCGCCGTGGTGGCGATACCCATGATGGTTTTACCCGTGCCCATTTCGCCGTTGAGTATGCCCGCAGGGGCACGCTCATCGAGCAGTAGGGTACTGATGGCCTGAATCGCTTCGGCTTGCGCCTCAAACGGCACCCGCTTGAGCGATTGCATCACCGCCGCGCGCTTTTCACACGCCGATTGATAACGCGCCGGGTGCGCCGCTTCAATGTTGTCCAATAGGCCGTCACCGAATTGGTCGAT
This sequence comes from Vibrio sp. 10N.261.55.C5, assembly GCF_041470505.1. NCBI lineage: Bacteria > Pseudomonadati > Pseudomonadota > Gammaproteobacteria > Vibrionales > Vibrionaceae > Vibrio > Vibrio sp. 10N.261.55.C5. Next base: position 12,138 of record NZ_JBFRMS010000024.1, on the reverse strand, counting down.
GAAGTCATGCAGAGACAACACGTTGTCTTGCTCGTTTTGTTGAGTGGTTTCTGTCGAGTCGCTCATCCCATCGCTCCTTGCAGTACGGTTAATACGCCTTGCTGCAGCGCTTCACTGACTAAGGGCTCCATCACGTCAATCTGCAAGTCCAAATGATACGCAAATACCCCATAGGAGGGCAGCTCGTGAATCATGGATTGCAGTCTTGGTTGCAGGGCCGGTTGCCAATGCTCTAACAGCGGCAAATGACACAGCTGCTTGAGCGTTGGCCACAACGTGGCGTGAGACAGTGGGGTTTGACTCATCACCGTCATACTTTGACCGCTAGGTTTCAGTAACGACGGGTGAATAAGCCAGGTGTGCACCCATTCGCCCACGGGCGTGTGTTTGGGTAACCGTGTGGTACGTTTGGTGAGTGACTTCGCCTGAGCAAAGTCGAGCACCAGATTGCCTTCCGGTAGTTTGACGGTCATGACGCGTATTCCGCCCTCGCTCATCGGTAGCGTGAGCGCGGCGAAAAAGTGTTGCATGGCGCCATCGCGTCCCCATACGGAGAGAAATTGCACCTGGTTATCAGCGGTGGTGACCACCGCATCGAGATAAAGCCCGTTATCGAGCGAAATCAATGGAGTCTTCATGGTTAGGTTCCTTATTAAAAAATAAGGCGCCTTCCCGTCAGGAAAAGCGCCTGACGGGCAGTGAAGTTATTGTATGACCACGATGCGGCCAAAGCGCTCACCCGGGGTGAGGTCAATCGCTCGAATGAGCGGTTGAAATTGGTCTATCACGGTGGTGATGGTTTGGCTCTCATCAACCGTCGTCACGGTGCGCTGCACTTTTTGAGTGCCACCTTTGACCAGCAGTGTCTGAGAGCCATCGTTGCTGTGCACCTGGCCGGCAATCTGTCCCGCCGCGAGCGACAACGACAAATGCCAAGGTGACAGTTTTCTTAACGGCCGAGGGACTTGGTGGTGCCTCGCGAGGTTAAATTGGGTGTCAAAGGTCGGCCAAAGCCCCCCATGCGCCCCAAACGCTTGTTCAAGTTGCCCCGTATCTGGCCGTATCATTTCAAAACGAAATGGTGCGTCATTGACTGGGGGTATCTCAAACGGTCGAGTGGGGTAAGGCAATATCACCTTACCTTCGCCAGCGTTTATCAATTGGGTCGCCGTTTGTGTGCGCTCCGCTTGATGCTCAGGCCCTCTCATGTCCGCTTTGCGCCCTAAGATGACCACTTGTTTAAAGCGGTCGGTTGAGGCAGCGAACACTTCGACCTGTCGTAGCCGCATCGCAAGATAACGGCTAAACGCAGGTGAGAGAGAGGGATAGGGCACCACCAACGCCAATATGCCGTCACGCTTTAGCGTGGGGAGCAGGCGTTGAGTGAACTGCACTTCCAGTCTGGCCATGTCACGATGTTGTTTGTCCACCTGGTCGGTGACCACCGCGCCATACGGCGGGTTTAAAAACAGCAACGTCTGACTGCCTGAGCCGATTTGTGTGTCAAACGCATTGCTGCGCAGCACCGAATCGAGGCATTGACTGGCCGTGACGGCCCGCGCCTCATCCAGCTCCACGCCATAGGTGTGAAGCGCGCTCTGCTCATGGTGGTCGATGTGACTCGCCAACTGAGCCAGCGCCTTGCCTTCCCCGCAACACGGGTCGAGCAAGCGTTGAGTGCCGGCTTTGAACCGCAGTCGCTTGGCTATCTCTGCTAAGGTCGCCTCATCGGTCGGGTAATACCCGTCTTTAAGGTAGTTGTGCGCCACGCGCGGGTGCATCACGGCCATTAGCTTGCCTCCTCATCAAAGCGAAGGCGCATCCAATGCTGCGCTTTGGGCTCAAACTTCCACACGCGCTCATCATTGATGCGACGCTTGAGGTAAGCCAGTTGTTTGCCCATCACTTCTCGCCCCACTTCTGGGGTGAGCTTGACGATGTCACCAATGTTACTTGGTAATGGCCACAGTGGCCCAAACAAGCTGACTAAGTCCTCTTGACTTTCGTGAGGCGACGCCAACGCCTGACTGGCCACGTCTCGCTGCTCGGTCAGTTGCTGTTGCGCCTTGCGCTCTTTGGCTAACGGATCTTCTTCCATTGGCTCGTCTCGTGGCAGCGCTTCTTCTTTGTAATCACTGAGCCAAATGCCGTTAAGCTCGGCGCGCGTTTCAATCACAAATCGGTTGCTGGTTTGATAGCTGCCCGGATAAATACGTTGTAATCCAAAGGTGCCTTGATAGGTGCCTTCGCTGTATTCATCTAAGACCGCGTCTCGAACGGAGAATTGACCAATGTCGGTATCGAGCATAGCGACGTTAAAGTCGCCATAACGCCCGCTAACGGTTTTGATGGTGAGTGTGCCGGGTACTTGGACCATGTTGGCCTCCTGAATTAAAAGCAAAAGGCCTCCCACCGGAAGACCTCTCCGGTTGGGGAATTGTAAAAGTTAAAGCCAGCCGCGCTCAGCAAACGAGGTGACGGTTTCACCGACCACAAAGTGGTCGAGGATGCGCACGTCAATCAGTGCCAGAGCATCCGACAATTGCCGTGTGATACGCCGGTCCGCCTGACTGGGCTCGCTGCATAGGCTAGGGTGGTTATGACATAAAATGACCGAGGTGGCATTCCAAAGTAGGGCGCGTTTCACGACCTCTCTGGGATAGACACTGGCCGAGTTAACGGTGCCATAAAACAAGATCTCAAACTCAATCAACTGGTGTTGGGTATTAAGAAAGAGCACGCCAAAGACTTCTCTATCCATCCCCTGCAGTAAACCACTGAGGGTGCGTTTCGTTTGCTCTGGGCTGTCTAAGGTGGCCCCGCGTGATAAACGGTCGATGGCGATGGCTTTTGCCATATCCAGCAGTTCATCGGGACTCACCGGCTCGGTGAGTTGGTAGTATTCGCCAGGGGCATCTTGCAGCTCTTGCAATTTTCCTTGGCCATAGGAGGATTGGTATCGCATATCATCACCAATCCATACTGGTCATCGGGAGCGCCGCCGGGTGCTCTGGCAAGTGATGAACGGCTTGACAAAACAGCCACCACTCGAAGGCGCTTTTTGGGTGACACACTAAGCGAAACGCTTGTTCATCCCCATATAGCCCGGTTATCGGCTCAACCGACATACGCGTAAGCGTTTGCATCAACCGCGTCTGTGACTCTGACAGTGCATCGAGTGGCGGCATTGAGTAAAAGGACTTTTCGCATCGGCGTGGGCAACGTGATAAAGGCTCGGCCTGTTTCAATTGCTGCTTAATGCGTTTTATCCAACTCTCGGCCGTACTCCAGCGTCCATTGGGTTTTAGACTGCCAGACTCGACGTCTTCTGACCAACGAATACCAAGGTAACGCACGGCATCAGACGCCGTCAGAAAACCATGGCAGGACCATTCGTCTCGTACGCGCTTGCCGTCATCATCAAACAAGTTGCTCTCACCAAACTCTCCGGTAAAAACAAACGTGTCAGTGCGAGGCAGTGTCAATCCTAAGTGTTTTTTCACATCGGAATGAAAAGCGTCAGTGACGTTAAGGCCTTGCTGCTCAAACCACGCTTTCGCGTCACTCATCAATGCGGTGATGGGGTAGTGCCACGCTTGCAGGGCATAACAGATTGAATAAGACATAGGGTGTGCTCCTAATAAAAAAAGGAGCACCCATGAAGGGAAGCCCCCTCATGGGTAAAGGTGGTGCAGAGCACCACCGTATTGACGGTCAATGATTATGCGTCGTGCACCTCGTCCTCTTTGGTCGTGATGATGAGCATAGGTTGATCGTGTCGGTCTCGCTCAATGCTCGCAATTAAGTCGAGTGAGCGGTTTACGTACAGGTTATCGAGACTGGGTGGTTGGCACACCGTAAAGGGCACCTGCGATTGAGCCGGTACTTTACGGGCGGCTCGCCGCGCCAGTTTCAGCAATTGAAGGGTAAGCTTCTCTTTGCTGCACTCAATGATAACGTCCGGCACATCAACCGCTTGAAAGTACGCTTGTTGACTGATGCCTGTGTACGGGAAGTAAAAGCCCGCGTCCTTGGCCGTGGATGTGATATCAATAAAGCCCGAAGGATCGAGGGCGTCATTAAGTACATAGTGACCAAATAGCGGTGGGGTAGTTTGACTCATAATCGCTCCTAATAAAAAGGAGCGACCCCTTTAGGAGAAAGCTCCTAAAAAGGTGAGTTGATTCGGCAAGATAGCTTGAGTGTTAACGTCTTTGGCGTGTGAACTTCATGCGAAGGATCGGCGCAGCGTTGCGTTGAAGCAGTGTCCAATGCGCAGCAAAAAACGTCATGGGTGCATGACTTTTCCAAACCAGCCAAAAGACCGATAGAAAGATGCCCCAAAAAACGAAGTTATCGAGTAGGGTTGTGTAGTCCATGTGTTTCTCCTGTTATAAAACAAGGAAACACTTGCCCAAAGGAAAGGTTTCCTATGGGTGGTGAGGGGTAGCTGATAGATTATCAGTATGCTTTCACTTCTTTAAAAAGAAGCCGCGACACGTTTCAGAGAGCCATTTAAGGGCGGTTAAACCCGTGTGCTTAATACTGTGCGTCAGTATTCAACGTTTGAAGTATTTAGGTTAAAAGAGGGCAGAAAGCGTGTCAACCACTTTGTGTTGGTGAAGGAGGTGGTGGTATTGTAAAAGTTTGCACGACTTTTCTAAGTAGGAATATAACGTGGGAATTGATGATCGTTTTATGGATGCATTAGAACTTGATATTGTTAAGACTCTTAATAGTCTTTTAGGTGTATCTTCAGAGCAAGATAAAAGGGTTTATGATTTAGCTGAAGCGGTAGTGATACAGTTAGTTAATGAACACTTTATTTCTCAGGAATCATTTTGTGGTGAACAGTGCCGAATCTGCGAGCTAAATGATGAATTAATTAACTTTCTTGAACCTAGACGGTTAGATAGAGTAATTGTTGAGTGTTGTAATTATGACGCACGCTTGATTGAGTAACCCATCAAGAGTGAAGTACATTAAGAGCTGAACACAAAATTACATTTTGTGTTGGTGGGGTCACAACTCTCTAACAATCCCAATCGAACTAAGCGTAATAAACTCTGGTGACGCGACATCATTACCCTGCCAATAACTTTGTGTGTTAAAACACCGCTTCCGTTCGTAGATCGTTACTTTAGCTGCATCATTGCTGGGTAAATCATTGGGCCTCTCAGCTATGGGATGAGTCTGACTAGAATTAGTCTGAGATTGCTGTTGGAAGAGAGCTAACAATATCCGTTTTAGAGTGCCCTTCATAACGGACCTTAATACTTTTTCTATGTATTCAGTGTTATAACTCAAATGAACCTCGCTTAATAGCTTGTTGTGCTTGCCAAAACAACAAATTGATGGTTTTGTGTTTAAAGGTGCGTAAATAACAGCTATGGAAATCAAGGGGTATGAAACTCCTTATAGTAGGGTATTAGTATAATTTAAGCCTAACTTTAACTTATTGAATTTATCAATTAGTTCTATGGAGAAAACTTTGAGTCAAAATAAAATGGTGAAATGTAAACATTGCCAAGCATTAGTGAAGCAAAAAAACATGCTTAAGCACATTTCTAAAACTCATAAAACCAGAAGTATCCCCACTGTAGCTAAAATAGTGAATAGATCACACGCAATTCAAAAAGTTGAGACGATTGTTAATTTTAATGCGTTTAAAAATAAGCTTTCGCTAATTAAACATCTAGGTCTAAATGGCCAGTTGAGATTGAACAAAAAAGAAAAACATGCCTTCGACCAGCTAATCATCGTTATCCATTCAACAAATGATATTACACACCTCAAAGGCTGTTTAATTAATATACTGAATTCAATAGATTTTGATAAAGCACATAAAAGATATCTAGCCAACGTAGCTCGAAAAAAAGAACTAAAACGTAAGAAAGCTAAGCAAAGTTTACTTCCGAAAAAACGCAAAAAATCACATCTAGAACCTTTAATGACCAAAAAACCAGATATCGAAGATGTGCTTAATTCAAGGAGAGACTTACCAGTCGTAGGGCTCGGTACAACCCCATCGACATCAATACAAAAAGTTAGAGCAAGTGAAGTTCTAATCGATAGGCATACAACGCCTGACAAAATTAAAGACAAGCATATATTGTATGCTGAAGGTTGGAGCTTAGAAGGGGCGTTTAGTAAATAATTAATAGACCCCTAGAACAAACAATAAAAGATGATAACGCTTAGTTTATTGCTTCAATGGCAAACTCCTCGATATTCATCCGTAACTCGCCATTTTCCTTGTCGTGCCTGTGAAACTGTCTGATACTTCAATGCGTTTCATTTCGATGTTCATGGTTGGTTCGAGTTTTTAAGGCGCGCTATGTCACTGGCGATGCGTTTACAACCTAAAAACAAAATGCCATCGTTACTGACCGTTAAGACAATCGGACTCGCAATCACCACCACTACGAGCAGCAAAGACTGCAGTATCGGCATCGCCATAAGTGGCTGTTCAGTCCGTTTGCTGGTTTAAGTTTACATAGCGGATTTTATCTTTCCCGGCCTTCTTCGCTTCATACATGCCTTTGTCTGCTATTGACAATGATCCGATCAAGTCTTGATGTTGTGTAGTCACATAAGCGACCCCAATACTACTACTTAGCTCATGTTTTTTATCTTGCAGAATTGGAAGCGTGTTATGACCAGTAATCGCAAGAACCTGCTCGGCAAGACGGCGGACCTTTGATTCATCAGACGCATCCCTAACAAAAATAGCAAATTCGTCTCCGCCTAAACGCCCTACGTCATACTCCCCAACAGAGGTCTCCCCCAATTCATGCTTTACAATATGAGCGAGGGTTTTCGCATATTCAGCTAAGACTACATCGCCAACATCATGCCCGTAGATATCATTGATGGACTTAAAGTTATCTAAATCAATATAGATGAGCGCCGTTTTTTCTGCTTGCCCCTCTTGAGTCGCATGATAAAGAAGAACCGAACGAAATGTAATACGGTTAGAAAGCATCGTTAACGAATCTAAATACGCTAAGGATGCGATGTCACTTTCATGCATGGTCAGGATTTGATGATCAGCTCGACCTTGGAAGAAAATAAGAATATGGCACATACCACTCAATGCGAACAGAGTCAGGGTCACTCTAAATGAAAGTATTTCACTGTACTCTACTCTGCTAAATCCATACTCAAACCCCATAAACAATATGGCGGAAGTGACCATAAGAAACACGGTATTTAAAATTAGGCCTATTCGAAAGGAGTTAATAAAAATACCGACTGCGGCTAATAAATAGCTCCATAAGAAACCATTAGATTCGTATCCACCTGAATACAAAAGCATCAGGGCTAAAGAGTAATTAATAATGGTTAACCCGATACGACCAGCTTCTTGATTTCTGTTCATAACAAAAACATTGACCGCAGTAGAACAGGAAAATAAGCCTAGGATGGTGCTGAGCAGTCGGTCATCACCAGAAGGGATACTGTTTAAAAATAGGGAGGTAAGGAAGAACAACTCAAAAATAGTGAAAGAGTTCACCATTAACTGCATTCGTTTATGTTTATCTTCAACAATATCGACAAGTTTATCTGCGACAAAATTATGAGTATTGATTGTCATCCTGATCACCGCTATTGGAGCAGAATTCTGTAAACAGATTTGCATTATTAAAGGAAGTTGCTTGGAAAAGGGAAAATCAACCTGTATGAACCCCGAACTCTTGTGGGCTGAAAGCGCAAAGCACGCATTGAAGAAAGCAAATGAAATGGTGTGTGATAAATCATGTCATCTTCGTTTTAAATAAAACCCAGCAGAGAGGTTATATTTTTGTTTGAACATCAAACCATTCAATAGACTGAGCAACAAGCAGGCTTATTCTTCCGTATTTTCGTTCATTTTATCACCCTCAAATGACACCAAACGAATAGACAGTACAGCACCAAAGTAGCGCAAGACTAACTCTGGATCTTGTGCACTACATGCCTTCCTTCCTAATATTTCGAGCAAGTCAGCCATAAAGTTTTTCATTGGCTGCTCAGCCTCTGCTAAATGCTGTTCTAAAATTTTGTTTTTCATTTTCCCTAGCCATTTCACTTTTTATCCATCATTTATAAGCCTCCATATAAACAAAGAGGATAAAGTAAATGGAAATCATCAAAACTTTTTTAAATAATAATCATTACCGTTATCGTTTCCAGCACTGTGATAACTCTGAACAGTACATAGTGTTTTTACTCGGGGCATTGCAAGATATTGAAAGTGTAAATTCGTTTTCCACGCACTTTGCCAATAAAATGAACTGTATCACCATTGAAATACCGGGCACTGGACACACCGAAAACCTTGAATCGACGATTAGCATTAAAGACCAAGCTACAATGTTACGAGAGTTTCTTCGTTATTTACGAGTGAGTTCAGCTCATATCATCGGCTTTTCTTATGCGACAGCTGTTGCTGTTGAGCTTTGCGATATCTGGCCACATGTTCGATCTATGTCTATTTGTGGCGGTGTACCAGGGATCCCCTCTTCTGGTCGTTTAGCGACAAAGAAAATGATTGCAGCTGCCATGAGTAGCCCAACTTGTTTCGCGAATTCTTTTACTGAATCGCTCACAGTTAACAATGACAGCATACCGAAAAATAAAGCGATCATAAGAGCGACAGTACGAAGCATTAAAGCCATGCCTCAAGAGCGCATTGACGTGTTTTTCGAGAACTCCGTTCGACTTTTAGTACACACTCCAAGCAATGTGGATAAAATCACAGCGCCCTGCACTATTTGTGTTGGTGAATATGACCCTTATGTAACTAAAGAAACAGCTACAAAGTTTGCGCAACAACTTCCTAACGGTCATTTAGTCATAATTAATAATGCTGACCACCTTGTTCATTTACAATATCCAGATACTGTGGCGCGTGCGATGCTCGCCCAAGTAGAAGCACAACTGACTCTGCACAAACAACTTGCAACGATTAACTAAGTAGCTAACATCATAAATAAGTAACTACCCTCATATTGTTGCTTGTTAGTTAGGTGCAATCAACCCAAGACAATGCGCTTTTTGGGTTGATTATTTTCACTCCCTGTAGGTATGTCTAATTATTAATGTATATCTTTGATAGACTTATCAGTATATCTACGGCGTGTTTTTTATTTTTATCGGCCACAAGGCTCAAAGCTTTGGTAGTTAACGCATCTCTGACATGTTGGAATTGACGTAATTGATGAAACTGAGGGAATTGGACCATTTCACTTGTAAAATTCACATGGGAATTAAGCTGAAAGCCTAACTTGACTCTAAATCCAATAGACACGGAAAAGTCTCGTGTTTTATTCACATCCTCTAAAGTTCTGTATTGGTATACAGATAACCCTAAAACACGGGAAATGACATCGATAGGAATATTATGCTCTAGTCGAAAACGCTTTACAGTGATCGCCGATGAACGATAGTAATCAATAGCAAAGGCATTCAGGTCTAAATCATCGGGCGGGAGTAATTGTTCATAACACGAAGGTAACGAGGTTGTTGAAAGTAACTCCTCACGAAACCCTTGAAAATCATTTAGGCCCTCCAAAGTCATAAGCTCTGTGATCATATCAATATAAAGATCAAACTGTTTTGTTGGTAAACGCCCAATGCAAAACAACGCGTTTACAGTGTGGCTATCCATACCACGGTAATTTTCTTTCACTTTTAACGCAAGATAAAAACTGGTCATAGGAACCATCATTACCCAAGACATAGCAGCCACCATATGAAGAGGGCGAATCGAGGTATAGCTTTGCTGCATATATCGTTTGAGTGTCGAGCCTTTAATGCCACTCACTCTTCTCTCTAAATCGTCAAAAGACAAGCCTTGCGCTCGACGAACAAGAGACAAAGATATCGCCATGTCAGTATCAATAGAAGCAAGTTTTACATCCAACATTTTGAGCTGGCTTTCAGTTAAATGCACTATAGAATCATTAAAGGGTTGCTCCATGGTTACCTCAAGGTGCTTTCAAAGATATTTCGCTCAACAGTCTGACTATATTAGCCCATTTCGCCTTTAAATATCTGAGTTGAGGGAGAATATTGTCCCAGAGCGCCTTACATTCCAATGTAAAAATTCACTTTCTTCGCATAAATATAGTAGCTTTACATGAGCTGTATTCGGATGCGAATTTGTTACAAATCCTGCAACTGCTAAGGGTTCCTCGGTAGTTTCTTGATGACCAATGTGCATGTTTTGCACATCAGCTAATTTGATGGCCAATACTATACCTTCTAAGACGTTTGGGGACTAAAAAGTACCACGGGTAAAATTCAGCCAATGAAGGTTTTGTCGGATAGGCGACACTCGTTGCCGAGTGCCACCCTCCTAAGAACCGTACGTGCAACTTTCACTGCATACGGCTCAAGCCTCCGCTAAGGCGTATTACGTTACCCAGCAACCTAGATAGCAGTCAAAGCAGGATCAAACCAAGAGTGACGGCTTTCCTTTTTCGGTTTCCTCTTTGCCAAGTAATCTTGGTGCTGAGGATCGAACGGTGTAGCCGCACTTCGGATCTTCACATGTCTTTTAATTGGCGTTTTCGCTATTTGAGCCAAGTTGTAGTGACAGTCCATATTCGCAATTTTCTGCCAACCATGAAATTGCCAACCACCACTTCTGTTCATGTAGTATTTGCGCCTTACCCAGTCTTTTGATTTAGTAGGATGGCGTCTTACCGCCCATCGCCACAGTAGCCAGAAGATTTGATGACCGAGATAACCGAAAGTACGTTTTGCAACGCAGTGGCGATAATAATTCGCCCAACCCTTCAGTTTAGGGTTCAATAGTCTGATAAGATCATTGACTGGCATTGTTGCGTGCTTCTTAATGAGTTCGCGCAAGTTTCCCAAGAAGGAGAGAACGTTAGTTTTACTCGGTTTGATGAGCAGTTTTCCTTTGTACTTCCTGAGGTTAAAGCCCAGAAAATCAAAGCCATCATCTATATGAGTAAGGTGCGTTTTCTCTTCAGAGAGTGCCAACCCTCTCTCTTTTAGAAAATCAATCAGTCGTGGTTTGACTTCGTTAACAAGAACATCTTTTGATGAACCCGTTATCACAAAATCATCCGCATAACCTATAAAGTTAACTCGTTCTCCCGATTTCTTAGCCACTTCTTTTACGAGTCTTTCTAAACCCGCAAGTGTCAGTAACATAAGCGTTGGGGAGATAATTCCGCCTTGCGGAGTTCCTTCCGAAGTTCGGTAGAACAAGCCCTTATCGATATAGCCTGAGCCTAACCACTGCTTCAGCATCCTTTTGTCTATTTGAACATGTTCAAGTAGCCATTCATGCCCGATCATGTCAAAGCAAGCCTTAATGTCACCCTCTAAAACCCAACGACCTGAACGCTTAAGACACAGGCATTTGAAGCATTGTTGAATTGCATCTGCCGTACTGCGGTTAGGGCGAAAACCGTAGCTATTTGGATCTGCTACTGTTTCCGAAATTGGCTCCAAAGCAAGCAGATACAACGCTTGTTGCGCTCTATCTATCATACATGGAATGCCTAGAGGTCTGAGTTTGCCATTCTTTTTCGGGATGTAGACGCGTCTGAGAGGTTTAGCTCGATAGCCTTTTCGATTCAATTGATTCACAGCGGTCATTCGACGAGCATCCGTATTCCAGATGACACCATCTATTCCAGGAGTGTTACTGCCTTTATTTTGGGACACTCGCTTCACAGCCAGTAATTTAGCTGCTCTGGAGTGCGTTAAGACCCACTGCAAAGCTTTTGCTTTACTGTGTTTTCCCTCTCGGGTTGCTTTTGCAATGCGCATTTGAAGCTTTAACACGTGCGACTCGACGGCTTTCCAATCGATGGATTGCCACTGAGTGCCATTAGGAGAGGCACTAACTTCTGATGAAGTCACCATTTGCGTTTCCCCTTGAATAAAGTTCTTCAAATCATCTTGCAACGGGAGACCAGTTAGAAGTCAGCTCGCTTTCGCGCCAGATGTAAACCTGTATCCACTTCATTACAAAGCGACATTTGCTTTTTCTAACCTCCTTTACCTGCACACCTATCGGCAATCTTCGCAGACTACTTTCCCAAAGGGAGATATACAGGCTTACCCTGTTCCGTATGTTGCGTACAATATCAGGTTAGATGCCCACTATAGATG